>JBLHWH010000036.1:0-39317 GCA_047628935.1 Halioglobus sp.
AACAGACCGTTAGTGTGATCGTGACAAATGATCTTGGCTGTACTGCATATGACACAATCACGATTAAATCTTTTGAAAACTTGATTGATGGCCTCATAGATTTCTCTGATTCCCCCTGTGAATCTGAAGCGCCATTGGTGTATATTGAAAATAGCAATTCAGAAATCATATCATATGAATGGAGTGTATTTGAAGCTGGTGACACATCTTCTATCATTGTCACAGAATCTGGAAATTATGCAGTCACTGTAACTGACAATCATGGGTGCACAAGTGTATCTATAATCAATAATACCAGTGTGAATGAATCATTCAGTCGTGGCATACTTGTACAAGAAGAAAACTGTGGAGTTGCTAATGCTTTCATTTCTGTAAATGATCAATTCATTTATACATGGTATATCAATGGTGACTCTACATCTACGGGAGGAAATGTAGCTATTACTGAGCCTGGCCAACATGACATCTTAGTTGTTTCTACACAGGTAAGCACAAATATAATATGTGATTCGATATCAAAATCAATTACCATCTATGCAAATCCAGAGCTACCAGATGTCACTTCCATCAAAACATTCTGTGATCCTCTAATAGCGCAGTTGACCGTCAATAATTACCCCGAAGTAACCTGGACAGGAATTGGAGTCAATCAAATTTCTAAAATATTTAATACCTCAACTCCAGGTTTTTACAATGCTTCATACACAGATGAAAATAAATGCACGATAAGTAGAACACTCAGCATCATAGATAACAAAGTAGGTTTCGACTATTTAGAAGATATTTGTATCCAAGCATGCCGAGAAGACTTAGATAGTCTCCAATTTGTTATTCCTGGGAATGACGAATCATTTGCTGAGTGGTCTTGGTCATCTATTGACTCAAATGGGTTAGAATATATAATAGCCTTTTCTTCAGGATCTATTCCTGAACTGATCGTGACTGATGAAATGTATGACTTTCTAGAACTCCAAGTTATTGCTGGCGATTGTAACTATAGCTCTGGAAGGATTCCTATTGACATTATTCAATGTATAATAGAAGATGAAGAGATACTGTGTGATACGATTGATATTTTTAGTTCTAATTGCGGATTTACTGTTTATGAATGTGTCGTTTCTGAAGAGAATGGAGGACCAAAATTCTATTATGAAGGTCATATCTCTACTGGAATACCAGCATATCTATGTCGAGACAGTTTGATTGCCTCCATGAGTAACGGGCAAATTGACATCCTTAGTTTTGAAACTATTATCAACGCTGACGGAACACTTCACATTGATTATTCAGCTAATATTTTCATAGATAATGTTCAAGAATTTGAAGAAAACTCAGCATATATACGTTTTGATTTTTGTGATGAAATGGGAGTCGAAATTTACTGTATAGAATATCTACTGCCCTACAGATCTTGTAATGTAGGTTTCGATTGTCTAATCGACTGCATAGGTATTTTCTACGGAACCGAAGAGTACGTACATGTTAACTATTGTCTCAATCTAACCGATGTAGTACAAGAAGATTGCACATTAGAATCTTACTACATGACATTGGCTATGACAAATGATACAGATTCTAAGTTCATTTATGAGGAAGTTATCACAGGTAATTTCGATCAATTGTATTGCCTTGACATTCCTATATCTATTGAAGATTTCACGAGTGGTGAGTTTGAGTGCTTAGAGATGTTGGTAGAAGGTGATTGCCCTGACATCTTTTGTTATGATTATCAATGTGGAGCATTTTCTCCAGGATTTGCAGCAAATGGTTCTAATACAAGTAGCAGAACATCTTCTTCAAGACAACCATTCAAATTTGTGACATCTCTTAAACCCGAATTAAAAATTTACCCTAATCCAAGTAGAGGAAAAATGACATTATCATATTCTGACATTCAACAAAATGATAGATATGTTATCAAAAACGCATTAGGTCAGGTTGTATATGATGGAAATATGAAAAATAAAAACTCAAGAATAGATCTAAGTGAAAAGAATGTAGGATTGTATTTTGTTTCTATCGAACGTAGAGGTGAAATATTAGTGAGTAAGAAAGTATTTTTGGTAGACTGATAATCCAATATAAATAACAGATAGCGAGATATTGCAAACGCAACCATAGCCAACTTGATTATATCCTTCCAGCCCGTACCCCTGAGCGATATCTTTCATGGCTGCGGCACAGCTCCTAATTACCCTTCTTTACTGGATGTGTCTCTGTACTAATCACATTAAGCTTACTCCTATATTCTATCAAGAATTTCTCTCTTTCAGATTTGTAGTGCGCTACTTGTTTATCAATCTCCAGGTCTTTTCCATTTTTATACCTATGATAAGATACTATGGTAAACTGTATCATATGATCAGGATCTGTGATTCCTAAGTTTCTCAGGTATTCAACATACCTAGACCCTTCTGCAAAATTCCAAAAGACTGAAATCCATCGTCCTAGGCCAAAATGCAACTTAGTAGCAATTATTTCTTCTGGTGCATTGGTAAATTTCATTTTTGCTTCATCAGGTGACAATGCATCCAACTCTTGGATAGCTTCGTGAATATCTTTAGGAATATATACACCACCAATTCTTGACTTCTTTATATTTCTTTTGTATGCATCTTCATAGCCTTTTTTACCATTAGGATATGGTGCTTTATCTTGCGTAAGAGCACTAGAAATAAATAGAAAAGAAAATATGGCTGATAATAGTAACTTCATGTTCATTATTAAGGTCAATTATAAAGATCTTACAAAGATCGTTGTTAATGAAGTGAATTAAGAACTCGCTCATCACCTATCACTGCTAGTACTGAAGCCATTGGACCTCAGCTTTTTTATTCCAGTAGCTATTGAGAATACTACGGAATCTCAATGTAGCGAAAAGAAAAATGAGCTTTGCCAATATCTCCAAGCCTTACAGCTCGATATGATTCTGAATTCTTAAATCACTTTAATATATATTGTACGAAAATACTACACAATTAATTACTTTTGAAAATGTTAAATTTCATAAAAAATATCGGATTACTAGAAATAAGCTTGATTCAGATCATATTTTATAGCTCTATGTGGTTTATAGATGATTATTTCGCCATTTTGATTTCGGTGATATTGACTACTATATTATTTGCTACACTAATAATTTCTCTAATTACAGAACTGATAGAAAAGTCTAGGGTGCCAAGATCATATTTTACTTGGATGATTGTGTCTACTATTATTCCATTGATTGTCGCAGCCTTTTTCGTGCTTGTACTTGGAGTGAAGGCGCTTTAAGGAACTTGTGTAAGTATCCCAAGTAATTATCTTAAATAAATTCAAAGTAATCATTACAGCGAGACTCAAAATCTCTTAAAAGAATCAGACAAATAATAGGTAATATTTAAATAGAATTGATGTGTTCATCCCTATCTCCTGTCTTTCTTGATATTGTCTTCGACATAAATTCTATAATGCTGAGCGATTATGATATTCATTTAAGTGCTTAGCAATCCTACTATTGTGTTATCATATTCGATTTTCTCACGAAGGAAAGATGGTACTTTGGAGTTATTTAGTCAGAAACAGTAAACATCAATCTACAAATCATAGGTGATATACAAAGACACTTGATGCACAAATGTATTTACTGAATCATCTCCTGAAAATTCGAAAATATTTTCTACTGAGATATCGGTAATATCAGTCAGTTGTTTACCACCGGTTTTGAATCCAAACCCGTAATCTACCCCAACGCTAAATTGCGATTTCCTGTAACTATAGGATCCTCCTGTAGATAAGTGATATATATCTGGTGTACTTGCCAAAAAAGTTATTCCTTCACCTAAATCGAATAGGCTCCTTGGGCTAAAATCAGTTCTAAATCCATAAAACCAAGTATATTTTTTGTTCCACATTCGCTCTATTCCTATAGCTACATTAAGTACTCTATCATTGGCTTGTCCAATTTTGACACTCGTAAGTTCCTGATTTTCTGCCAACCCATCAAGCGGATCATCCACATCATCAATTAAGTTGTATTTCTCTATTTGGGTAAAATATTCTCCAGATATTGATAGTACACTGCCAACCAACGGAATTTCAATTCCAAGGCCCACAGACCATGGTGTTTGATAATCATTGAGTTCGACCGATCTATCATTTGATGAGGAAGTATTACCTCCATTAAAAGCTATTTTTTGATCGTCAAAAGCATAATTAGCATCTCTTTTTATTACCCCATAAGTATTAGAAGTAAAAGTAGCACCAATTTTGACGAAACTTGGTGCCCAACATAAACCAAATTTAGTAAGCATCCCTCCATTCGCCGAATATCCGTAGTCAAAGTTTGACCTCCATCCAGCAATCAAATTCTCTGGATTGTTCTTATCTAGTATTTCTTTCTTAAAATTGAGTCCGACTCGCTCTCCGCGGAATGTAAAAAACTGAGTAAATCCGATCGCAAATTTGCTAGACAATCTCGCAGACAATCCCAATCCAAACCAGTTTTCAGACAGCCGTCTATTAAAATCTAAGTCTCCTACAAATATTTGATCTCCGTTGGATTTAACTTCTCTTACTTCTCGATCTTCCACATTGACCTCAGATTTGAATCTTTTGAATGTAGTAAGGCCCAAGGTGATTTTATCAGTCCCAAACGGCTTAAAAATAGCCGCAACTAGCCCTGGAGAAAGATCTAAGCCTTGATTAGAAAAAGAGGTTCCCTCACCCAAAAAGTCAGTCGTTCTGAGTAATGAATAAGTAGGTGTAATCAATGATAGTGAAATACCAAACTCCTCTGTGAGTGCCATAGAACCTGGATTATAGAAGATTGCTGTCTCATCATTCACAGAAGCAATTATGGACCCATTCAAAAGAAGACCCCTAGCTCCATATTGATGTGACCAATAGTGCGAATTCACCTGACTTACAGCCACTTGCACTATGCAAAAAAATAAAAAAAGTGTAAAAAAAACGGATCGGAACTTCATACATACTTGGTTTCTTCATGCGCAATATATAGAGAAACAAACACGCTACCTGTCAGTTTGATATTTTTTTTCAAAATTATAATTACCCAAAGTTCACAACCAGTAAAAAAGATCCTAAATTTTGACTACCCCACCGCAAGCGGATGGAGCATTCACCAAAAAAAATCCAACCTAAAGATCGGTATTCGGATCTTTTTTGTGATAAGGCGTTTTTATGCAAAAACATCTTTTTATGACCCCGACGCAAGCATCGGAGAATTTAAGTATTAAAATTCTTTCAAATCAAAATCCTCTAAAAATCCATATTGCTCCACCCAGCCTGCATCTTTTCAATTTCTGCATTGATCCATTGTTCACATTCGTCAGATAATTTAATACCATCTTCCATTTTCAACGGAGGCCCGAAGGTTAGTTTCGTCTCCGTTTTCCACTTACCGAATGCATTTAGATACTGACTTAGAATATTAGGTATCAACCATAGGTCTTTTTTACTCCTATACTCTAAAGCTACTGGTACAATAGTTAACCCTTCCTTTGCGGCTTCTAGAAATGTTCCTTTTTTGAATGGTAGCGTATTTTTAGTAGTAGATATTGTGCCTTCTGGATAGACAAGAATATTATGCCCTCCTTTCACAACATCGACGAAAGCCTTCCTAGCATTCGTTCGACTGTCTTTGTCTGTTCTTTGCACCCAAATGATGCCTGTTGCTTCTGCGCCTTTATTTATTATAGGGTATTTGGCTACTTCTGCCTTCGCGATCACAAAGGCACTCAAGTACTTAGAAATAACAATAGGATCAGAAAATGACCTATGATTGCAGACATAAAGTGCAGGACCGTCACATGGTTTGCCCTCTACTTGGACTTTTATATTTAATATTGGGTAAGCCATTTGGCCCATATATGCCTTCCGTAACCTTAATCCTGAAGACCGCGTGTGTTTCCAAAATATCCTAGTCACAGCATATCCTAATAAATAGAATGCCATCATAAGAATTAGCAGAATGCCTCTAATTATAGCCAATGTATTTTGGAGTATACCCATTCGTTATTCTTCGGATTTTTCTTCCGTACTAGTATTCTTTTCCTGCTTCATCTGAGGGAAGAACAATACGTCCTGTATACTATCAGAATTGGTCATAATCATTGCCAATCTATCCATTCCAATACCCAAGCCTGCCGTCGGTGGCATTCCGTATTCTAGTGATCTCAAGAAGTCTTCATCGAGTACCATTGCTTCGTCATCTCCTCTCTTTCCTAACTCAAGTTGTGCTTCGAATCTTTCTCTTTGATCAATAGGATCGTTCAGCTCAGTAAATGAATTACAGATCTCTTTAGCATTACATACAGCTTCAAATCTCTCTACTAATCCTGGCTTACTTCTGTGCTTTTTAGCTAGAGGCGACATTTCTATTGGATAGTCCGTGATAAATGTAGGCTGTATTAATAGATGCTCACATTTCTCACCAAATAATTCGTCAATCAGCTTTCCTTTACCCATACTTTCATCAACAGGTACATGAAGTTCTTTTGCTGTTTTGAATAGTTCTTCTTCACTCATTTCTGAAATATCAATACCTGTGAAGTGCTCGATTGCTTCGTACATTGTGTATCTTTTCCATGGTCTTTGAAAGTTGATCACATTGTCACCTACTTGAACTTCAGTAGTTCCGTGGATATCCATAGCTACTTTTTCCACCATTTCTTCTACGAGGTTCATCATCCATTCGTAGTCTTTATAGGCTACATAGAGTTCTATCTGAGTAAATTCTGGATTATGGAAACGAGACATTCCTTCATTTCTAAAATCCTTACTGAACTCATATACTCCATCATAACCACCTACGATCAATCTCTTAAGATATAGCTCATTGGCTATCCTCATATAGAGAGTCATATCTAGTGTGTTATGGTGCGTTTTGAACGGACGAGCCGCTGCACCACCATATATTGGTTGTAAGATTGGTGTTTCTACTTCAAGGTACTCTCTCATAGAACGATACATTTGAGTTCTCTGGCGGAATGTTTCCCTTACTTCAGGATTCACGACCATATCGACATACCGCTGCCTATATCTTTGTTCAGGATCGGTAAATGCATCATATACATTACCATCTTCATCTTTCTTTACAACAGGAAGAGGCCTCAATGATTTTGACAGAACTGTAAGCTCAGTCACATGAATAGAACACTCCCCTACTTGTGTATAGAATGCATATCCTTTCACTCCAATAAAATCACCTAAATCAAGTAACTTCTTGAATACTTTATTGTAGAAATCAGTATTCTCTGGCGGACAGATATCATCTCTTGATACATATAATTGGATCCGACCTTCTGAATCTTGCAACTCAGCGAACGAAGCCTTACCCATAATTCTGCGGCCCATAAGTCTACCTGCAATACTTATCTCTCGGTAAGTTGTATCACCATCCTTAAAATTCTGTTTTATTTCTTGTGAACTTGCATTGACATCAAATGTAGCAGCGGGATATGGGTCTATCCCCAAGTCACGCATACTTTGTAGATTATTTCTTCTAACGATTTCTTGTTCGCTCAAGTGATTTTGCATTGTAATTCTTCCTTAATTATAAAATGAATGCAAAAATAGATTTTTAAAGTTTATATATGATATTATGTAGTGTATTTCTACTTGTTGTCATAATATCAGTTAATGAAGTGTCTTTTCATTAAGTAATATTTAGCATTGGAATAGATAGATTTAAGGGCCCTATAAGTAACCTTTCGACTGAAAGTTACAGCCATTCGTCAGTTTTTTCCTGACTTTTCGTCGAACGACGTGCAACTAATTTAAAGTCACATCGTCTTTCCTGTACAATCTTCAAATGGCAATATTTATTTCCTACTAAAGAAGATATATAAACATGAATCTCGAGAAATAATACTAATAATAAGATGAAGATGATTTACATTTATTAAGAATTATAATATTACAATACCCTTATTACTAAAGCGCAAAATATAGCAATCTAATTTGCTGATTAACAACCATTTAAAACTTTAAAAATTATGAGAATTACTAAAAGCCTAATGTTTTCAATCCTATTTGCATTTGTACTTGGTACTGCATCAGCGAGCACAGACCCTACTGTGAAATCTGCAAGAACTGAGATCAAAGAAATGATCGTAAAAGCGGAAATTACTAAAGATCTAACAGCTGAAATTACAGTGAGTGTTACATTCCAAGTAAACTCCAAAAATGAGATTATCGTAATATCAACAGATAATGACGATTATGACTCAAATCTCAAATCAGTATTGAACTACAAAAAATTAAAGTCATCGGATATGAATGTAGGAGTAACCTATACTCTTCCGATAAAACTTAAGAAGTAGTGAGCTTTTTTTCATAGTTACGTTTATTAATTATGAAATATATCCGGCAAAGGTGTTAATTCACTTTTGTCGGTTTTATTACCAAACAAAATAGATAATAACCTTTCGACTAATAGTTACCTCCATTCGTAGTTTTTCCTGCGGCTATTCGTCGAAACAGGTGCAACTAAATAAAAATCACATCGTTCTTTGTTTACAATCTTCAAATAACAATATTTATATCATTTGAAGAAACACATAAAGATGTATTCCATTCAGAAATGACAATAAAAGATCATTTTAAAATTATAAATTACTATACTCTTTTTAGAAAAGAGAAACAAACCTCAGTAAGATAATTTGCTGATTACTAACCATTAAAACTTTAAAAATTATGAAAATTACTAAAAGCCTAATGTTTTCAATCCTATTTGCATTTGTACTTGGTACTGCATCAGCGAGCACAGACCCTACTGTGAAATCTGCAAGAACTGAGATCAAAGAAATGATCGTAAAAGCAGAGTTTGTTAAAGATTTAACAGCAGAAATCTCAGTAAATGTAACATTTCAAGTAAATGCTAAAAATGAGATCATAGTAATATCAACAGATAATGACACCTATGATTCAAATCTCAAATCAGTATTAAATTATAAAAAATTAAAGTCTTCTGATATGCGTATCAATACTACCTATACTCTTCCGATAAAACTTAAGAAGTAGTGAGCGTTTTTTCATAGTTATCATTTATTAATTATGAAATATATCCGACAAAGATGTTCAATCACCTTTGTCGGTTTTTTATTTTATAAATAGATTAGATTCTATATTTTATATCGTTCAAAAAGATTAAAATAATATATGATTCATATACTACATTATAACTTCACCACTGATTATCTCAATGCTCGTAAACCTCACAGAATAAATCACTTTGATCACGTAAAACCTTATATCGACAGAAGAGAACTCTTACTCGGAGGAGCTACTGAAGCAGGTACTCCTGCAGGTATTTTGATTTTCGACAAGCTGAGCTTCGTAGAAATTGAAATATTTGCAAAATCTGATCCCTATGTAATAAATAATGTAGCGCTATCTTATAAAATAGTGAAGTGGAATGCTGTTGCTGGTAGTCTGATAAATCATATCTCAGAAATAAATAAATGACCAATGTATGGCCAAATATTTAAACTTCGCCAAACAGTCATACGCTTGTAATTAGAAAACGTTGGATAACCTATTCACTGCCAAACAGCCAGTCAAGTTATAATCACCATTTAACCCCTCAGATTCATCACTAATTCAAGTAACCTTTAGACCGATAGTTACCTCCATTCTTAGTTTTCTCTGCGGCTTTTTGTCAAAGTACTTGCAACTAAATAAAACTCATATTGTTATACATATACAATCTTCAAATGACAATACTTATTACCATCTAAAAAATACATAAGTATGTATTCCATTTAGAAAAGATACTTGAAGATGGTTTTTAAAATTACAAATTACAATACTCTTCTTACAAAAGAGAAAACCCCTCAACAACATAAACTGCTGATTACTAACCATTAAAATTAAAGATTATGAGAATTACAAAAAACCTAATGTTTTCAATCCTATTTGCATTTGTACTTGGTTCTGCATCAGCGAGCACCAACCCAACAAAAGAATCTGCAAGAACTGAGATCAAAGAAATGATCGTAAATGCTAAAATTACTCAAGATCTCACAGCTGAAATCAAAGTGAATGTTTCATTCCAAATAAATGTTAAAAATGAGATCATTGTTATTTCAACAGATAATGACGATTTCGACACAAGTCTAAAATCTGTGTTGAATTATCAAAAATTAAAATCATCGGATATATGTATTGGTAAAACATACACATTACCTATAAGACTAACGAAGTAGTGAGCGTTTTTTGTAAGTCTCCTAGCGGTCCAAATTTTGATAATTAAAATTCATGGAACATTAGAATACTTGCATATATGTTTGGCTTACCTTGTAAACGTGCGTATTGTTTATGGGTCTGCCTAATGGACATTTTTTATAGTTACTCTTTGGTAATTATAGAAATATAGCCGGCAAATGTGTTAACCCACTTCTGTTGGCTTTTTTGTGCACATGTTCTCCATCCTAATATTCTAATACCAATTATGTTTCAGAATGTCGTAAGTTTAAGAATGATGCGTAAAAAAACCTAAATTTTGACTACCCCACCGCAAGCGGATAGAGCATTCGCTAAAATTTTTCTGCCCTAAAGGACCAGAAACTGTTTTGTGGAGATAAGGCGTTTTTTCAAAACATCATTTTATTGAGCCCGACGCAAGCATCGGCGAATTCACAGATTAAATAAGGTATTATATTTTGGAGTAGCTATTTTTTTTTCGACAAGGCGAAAGCAAAGGCCTAGCAGTAGCGAATGTGAAACAATCACTCATTCCTACACAATTCACAACACTCTAAAAGTAGCTATGGGGAGTATTTTTAAATGAAGTGATATAAGAATAAAGGGCTAGTCGAGAGTGACGGTTTATATTTATTGACGAAGCTCCCTTCGACTCAGCTCAGGACAGGCCCTTCGACTCAGCTCAGGACAGGCCCTTCGACTCAGCTCAGGACAGGCCCTTCGACTCAGCTCAGGACAGGCCCTTCGGCCCAGCTCAGGACAAGTATATTTTGAGATGCATAGCCATAACTATGGAACAAAAAATAACTGAAGTTCAATATAAATAATGCTTTGCTCGGAGATCGTTATTTTATTATTAAATAACTTCAACAAAGTCGGAGCAACAAGGATACCTCCAGAAGTGATATCTTATTTGTTTACCATACCTTATTGGTGTAATGCCGATATACTTTTGTTATTAATATTATTCATCGTTCTTATGCCGATTAAATTCGTGTTGCAGCTTTCTAATGCTTACAGCTCTTATTCCATAAGTAATCAGTAAGCCCAAGGCAAATAGAATTAATATAACTCCACCTAAAAGTACGTATTGGGGCACCTTTTCATGGATATTCAAATTTTCAGGAAGTATTGCTCCTAGAATACCAGCTAAAACGAAACAAGCAGCTGATATATAGAGCAATGCCGTCGCACGAGTGAGCTTAGTAAGTTGTTTTATCTTTAAACCTGATAATTTATGATCAAAATCCGTACACTTTTTATCTAGGATTCCTCCTATTTCAGAGCTTAGCCCCATCATTTGGCCAGTAGTTGACAATATCAAAAGTGCCACAGCTGGAAGAATCGTTATCGGTAAATACCAATCCATATCATCATTTTTTTTTACAAGAAACTCCCAAATCGTTCAGAATGACAAGTGTAACCATTAGGATTACGCACCAAGTAGTCTTGGTGGTTATCTTCGGCTGGCCAAAACTTTGTAAATGGTTCAAGTGTAGAGGCTACTAAATTTTCCCATCTACCTGAATCATTCACAATCTTAATCACTTCTTTAGCTATAATCTTTTCTTCATCGTTTTGAAAAAATATCGCTGATCGATAGCTTGAGCCAATGTCATTACCTTGGCGATCGACAGTTGTAGGGTTATGAATCCGAAAAAAATAATCCAAAATGAGTTTGAACGATGTTTTATCTGGATTATAGGTAAGTTCAATCCCTTCAGCGTGACCTGGATGGTTCTGATAAGTTGGATTGTCATTAATACCTCCTAGATACCCTACTTCTGTATCTACTATTCCAGGTCTTACTCTGAACAAATCTTCCATTCCCCAAAAACAACCACCCGCTATATATACTTTTCTATTATTCATTCTGTTTTTCTAATTCTTTAATTAATTACTACTTAATTTCTCTTAGACTTTTAACAGTGTTGGCGTTAATTTTGTTACAAACTTAGTCCATTGTCTTTGTGATAATATTACTACATTCTCTTCGATTGGTCATATAAATGAAGGACAACCTATCCCACTTTGGAATTTTTCTCACTATCGTCCAGTAATTAGAATTTCATGAAAATTAATTACTGGACAATATAATATCTTTAATCAAACACCTGATGATCATTTCTCGAAAATTAGGTTAGAAAACCATATGTACTTTTTTCATCTGAAACAACCGTCATGAAGAACAGCGTCGTGTATATTTGAAAAATGAATTTTTAGACTATGTGGAAATGTCCTAAGTCCGAACGGAAATTTAAATCTCTCAATCAATCACACTCTTGTACTAAAGTAGAGTTACATGACCTATTCGCTAGCAAACCGCTTGAATTATTATTCGCTTTTGATGGGATATTATACAGAATCATGGAATGGGAGCCAAATGATGTAGGCACTACAACCAAAGCAATAGTATTTACCATTAAAAAGCTTGGCTTATCGCAACGCCGATGAGCAAGAAACTAGACTTGAAGTTCTATCATTCTGAATATATCCAGAGTCCTTACATAAAGAAATTTTCTCTTTGGGGCAAGAAATGGGCACATCGGATCCTGATCAATGATGCAGATCAAATTGATGAAGACCTGTTGAGGTTATTGAAGATTGGGTTTGATTTTGCAATGGGGCAGTGATTTGAAATTCCTCATTGTGAAATGACTATCTTCTTTAGAACTTCTCTATTTTCGAATTTAACTTTCACAAAATAAACAGAAGACTTCAATTCTGATAAATCAATAATATCAGTGTCGTAAAATGTAATGCTTTTTACTAAATTCCCGAACATATCAAATACTGTGCACGTGGCTTGCTCGCTAGTTGATATTTTCATTGTAATTAAACCTGTAGTAGGGTTAGGGAACATAATTAATTCCTCTTCCGCCAGGTCGGCAACACTTGCGGCCTCACATTCAAAATCAGGGTTAGGCTTTCTAATATATAAATATTTACTCCTCAGACACTTTAGAACTAGCTTCCACATGGCTTACACGCTTAACAGGACTATCTCAGCCCTTTTTGACACAATTCTCCACACCCCCAAATAACACCTCCATCAACTGTTCTAAAAAGAATTATTCTGGTCGCTGCAAAACCATTTTGACTATCTGAAAAAATCATATATTTTATTAATTGCTCAGCCCCATAAAATTTATAAATGGATTCCCAGTTTATACTACCGTCTTGTGTTCGACAAATATCATTCTCGCCTGCAACTAACCATGTATCATCGTCGATTATTTCAGCTGTCGTTATGTATTCATTAAATATGTGCTGTTCCCAGGTAACTCCTAAGTCTTTTGATATCGAAAACCTGGATAAAGTATTGTTCTCTGCAGACTTAAAATAGCCAATTGTAGATATAATACTATCTACACTCGTCATCAGGTTTTTAATTTGTATCGGCGTTTTGTAGTCTAGTTCTATCCAACTTTCACCAAAATCATGACTAACAAATAACTCCTGGTAATTTCCGGCGACAATTACACATTATCATTAATATCGACATTCAGAAAACCACCTCAGCCTTTTCCCCTTCCTAGTTTTCTCCACCATCTTTAGTTACATAAGTGGACTTAACATTGATATCATTCAATACTAGCACTACTCCATACCCATCCTTTTGAAATTTAGAATTGAAAAAAATTGCTCCCATTTGATTGATGGAAAGAGGTGCAGTAATATATTCCCAAGAACTTCCTCCATCAAAAGTCCTAAATAAAGAATCCCTACTATTACCAATCCCCTCATCAGCAGTATTGAACCAAATTCCGCTGAGCCGCTGTTCCGACCTTTTGTAACATATCGGGGCTCCGCAATAGTCAAAGAACCTATGTCTGTAGGATACATCACCACAACTATTTGTAGCTGCCAATTCTATATTATAACAACCGTGTTCGTCATATTTATATTCAGAAATAAACTCATCGAATACTGCTCCATCCCCATCTTCATTTCTATTTCAGAATAATTAAGAAAGAAACCATCTAAGAAAACCATGTTCTTAAAAGTACTATCTATTATAAAATTACAGTATATCCCTTGCCCTTGCATCACAATCTTCAGAACTAAATCCTTCCGCTAAATAAATATCTCCATTGTCAGATGACACACACCGCAAATCTGGCCAATAATCAATATTTAACAATAACCCTTTCTCTTCAACACCTATCCCTTCAATCCATGTGCAGAAAGTATTAGAATCTTGGACTTTCAAAACTATTTTAATTCTATCAAGTTCATCATCCAATTGGACAATTGACTTTTCAATAAAAAATAGAATTATCGTATTTTGCTCCAGTATCATCTACTCCATCTACCCCAAATCTTAAGCCTGGTTATGAAAACAAATCTTCTGTATTCTGAGAATTCAAAAAACATTTGCTGCAACCAACTAATATCAATATTAAAAGCAGTCTAACTTTAGAGTAATTGTAGATCTTCATGGTGGTATGCATTTATCACTTATAAAGTTAATAATTTTTCTCAATTCACTGATACCCCACCTTATCTCTGGCTTAATCATCCTATTCTATTGTCCGCTCAGGTTACTGTCAGATAGACAGATTACGAATACCAAAGTCACTTTGGGCCACTCATATTCCACTTCACCCCAGGTTTAAACATCCTATCATATAGCCCCGTCACTTCATCAACACGATATGAAAAGGAAGCATAGACCACTATATTTTTGATCTTATAGTACTCTACTAGCCCTGCAGCTTCGAAACCATCCATCACCGAGTTATAGGTAACTTCAGCATTGATAATGAGATCATCTCTATATTGGCGAAGAGCAAGACCAGCTATGGTCCCATTATTCATCTCTACATTATTTTTAGTATTTTGATACATAACCATACCAGTCATACTTAGGCCACTGACACCAAAATCATACTGACCTGATAACCATACTTGAGATTTATCACTTGTAAGACTATCTACTACCAATGATTGACCTTTGGCCCTGATAGCTATCGCCGCACCGAGAGACATAGATCCACCAGAGGTGTTTTTGTATCTCTTTTTGGATGCAGCATATGCGGGAGTAAAATCCAAGTCAATTATGTTTGACTCATCACTATTAAAATCATCACTTAAGATATCGCCACTATTTGCCTTATCTAATATTTTATCTATTTCTAGACCAAGCGTTTTATCATAAAGCGGATCTTTAGTATCGAATAGCGTAACTCGTAATCCCGTAGCCATTAATAAATCATTAGGAAACATCTTATCATTCACAGTTCCAAAAGACAATTGTGTATTAGCTAAGATTCTCTTAAGCGGACTTTTTCTATATTCAGAAATAGACTTTAATCGTCCTCCAAAAACAAAATAAGGATTAAAATCAAAACCTACACCAGAATTTGCTTTGCCTCCGCTTAAAAACTCAGATGCAAGATTGACAATTACTTCTTGTGAAGCGCTTCCTCGCATAACAGTAGTTGGATTGGATCCAAGAACTGAAAATGCTGGACTTTCAGGTACATTGTAGTCCAATTTATAATTAAATGCAGGCAAATCATCTGAGGATCCTACCTGAGCTTGAGCACTTATACAAATACATAATGCCCAAAATGTTATGATAATACGTCCCATATATCTGCTTTTTTATCATTATCAGAATGTAGCTTAAAGGCTACCATATTTCTAAATTGAACCGCTTTATTGTCTTTACATGCGGGTACTTGTCTGTCTGACACTTTATCATATATCTCCTTACCGTCTTGGCAAATAACGATAGTAAACTTGGCTCTCTCTGCACCTTGCACAGTTCCACATGCAGCAACTCTCCATAGCAAGGATGTATCATCTATCGATTTTAAATCTGTTGCCAGGGTGTGTTCATCAGTACCCTCATCCCCAGATTTTAATTTAAAAGTCTCTAAGGCTTTCCACTTATCATCTTCTTTATTTGCATGGGCACAATTCCAGTTGGATCGAGCGCCATTGTCTACGGTTATTTTTACCTCTAAAGGTCCACCATCAGGATTTACGTAACAAAAATTCATAATTTTTTATTTTTTGGTTATTTATTGATCTTATACTTAATTTGCTTTTTTAGACTTTATATATCTCTTTTTAGAAGAGGCGTTTATTTTCTTGATAGCCTTTTTAATTTTTTGTTTTTTTGGCAATGAACGCAATACTTCTGCTGGCTGGTATTTAACAGGACTTATTGTATCTGGAACCCCTGGTATAATTTTGTCAACCCTATTGGAGTTTGCATCAATAAAAGGGTCTAATTCAAGACATGGATCCCCATTGGTCTTTACTCCATTTTTTACAAATGAAATAATCGAATGCAATTGTGCTTTAACTTCTGGATGATGCCTTACCATAGCTGTCTCATAATCAACAGCTGGCTTAGAGAGCGTTCTAGCAAGAGGTGGAACTACAATACCATTATTTTCTCTTGATAAACTATCAGGATCATTGGCAAAGAAATCATCCATAGCTAATTTAATTGTTTTGTTATTGGAATCAATAGCCTTAAAAATTTCATCATCAATATTAAATTCCCCTCCAAGTGAGGCATATATGTCATCAATACTTATTGGATGAGGCAGATATATTCTAAATAGCGAATCTCCCTTATTCTTGTACATTTCTTCGGTTTCCAAAAGAACATTTGGCAATTTATCTATATTAGTTATTCCAGCTATAATAGCTGCTGTATTAGTTGACTCTTTTATTTCAATCAACTTAATCTCATGCTTATCGATAAACATTCTGATATAATCGGATTTACCATTCAGTATTACGACTGTTCCCATCGGATATGTTATTAGGATTTTCGATTTACTCTTAAGGTCTTCATGAAATAGATTGGATGTCATCAATCCCGAGTTTTCGAAATAACCGCCATCTAAGAAGAATCCTTCATCTTCGATCTGAGCTGTAGGGCTCATTACAGGAAATCTATTTGATGTACTGATAGCATCATAGTATCTTAAATCTTTATATAAATGTGGCACCTTTGTAGTATCAAAGTCGGACAACTGAATATAGCCAGGAAATGAGATAGAATCCTGCATTAATGACAAAGAAACTCCAGGCCTATATCCTGTACTTGCAGTATTAATTATCAAGGCTGGATTATATCCATATTCAAGCTTCATCTTATACCAAAATTCAGACAAAGAACTCTCTGATAGCTCTTCAATCTTAGCACAGTCTTCCGTTTTATTGAGCGCCTTCATGTATCGTTGCATGGCATAATAAGATCTATCCTTATTTTGGTTTGAACTATCTGCTGACCAAGTAAATGTTTGTTTGATTTTATCATGACCAAAGATTCCTGATACATCAATCGCCAAAATATTTTCTTCTCCTATATTTCGAATTACGGAATCCCGATTGTAATAACTTTTGGAAATCTTATCCAGATAGTCTAAGACCAAATAATTCCCTAGTCCAACTGCTCCGCCACTTACTCCAGAAAGTGAAATCGTATAGTCCAAAATTCGTTTATTATCAAATCTAGTATTTGAGGTTTTTTCATCTTCTCGTGTTTTGATGCGACGATCCAATTCATTCATGGTAAGTAATGTCCACAAGTTTGATTTTAAGCCTCCTCCAAAGCTAGTTATTCGTAACATAGGTGTGACAGTGTTGCAATCGACTACCATGTTTTTTTCTATGTATTCATCTAGTCCAGTAGTAAACTTTCTTACCGTTTCATATTCAAGTGAATCCACATAAAACAGCTTATGCAAGTTTGCGATCTGACCTACCTTAATTGAAATAAATATTAGTGCACCTATAGAACAAAGTGCCCAGATATATTTCTTTTTTCTCCTATAAAAATTAGATTTAGTTCCAGTTTCGATATCAGTTTCAGCTTCGTCTTCAGTTTCACGTTCATTGTATTGACGACGACCATATGCCAAATAGAATTTTATTGGATAAATGATTACAATATACAGCATGACTAAAAATGCTAGTGTCAATGGAATAGCGTTAAAGTCTGTGATGTAATTGCCCATTGTAAAATATGACCAACCAAGATAGGCCCCTGCTAAGAAAGCTATTGCTCTGATGTAGCATAAAAAATAATAGCTAGAGCTTACATTCCCATATAACTTTTTCAAATAGTTGTCGGTTGCTCCGTTTTCTATCACTAATTTGATTTTACTATTACCCACAAATGAAGCTTCTTTGTCCTTTTTTAATAAAAAAAGAACGTGATAAGATGAAAACAACACATACTTTTGGTAAAATCTGGTAAATCTAAAAAAGACAAATAAAAACGTATTGAACAAAAGAAAGATAATAGAAGCATAAAAAGCAAGCACATTCCAACGGTTAACTGCAAATACGATCATGGCACCTACACCTAATACAATAGTACACCAAAGTAATATTTGGTATCCTCTCACCCAGGGTTTCACTTTATCGATTGCTTCCTTGGATATTACAGCGGTCTGCTCGACGTTAGGATCCAAAGTATTAGTTGTGTTGATTTCATCGATCAAATCTTTAGAATCAATACTGTGTGCTCGATATAAACAGTAGATGATAACGCATACTAAAACAGACCACAAAGTCACCGAAGAGCCAGCATCAAAACTTGCCAAAGAATACAGATCAAAAGCCTGATACATCACATAAAACCATGCTATATATGTCATTACACCTAAGAAGTACCTAAATATCGTACCCCAATTTGCATACTTTGTTCTATTAGGGTCAATTGGAGCATTAGGATCATTTTTTAAATCAGTAGAAACGTCATATAAGGACTCTTCTTTATCATCATAATGAGAATTGGTAAATGTAATGAGCCCAGGTATAAATTTGAAAATCCAATTTATATGCCATCTCGTTTTTTTGCTTGGTCCTAGTGCCCTCTGAATATACTCAGGATAATGACTCAGCATAACAGCTAATAAATTTATCAACAGTACCGTCATTACAATTTGTATAAATCCATGCCATTGGTCTGCTTGATCAATAAGATGGACGACTAAAGTTGCTCCTTGATCCAACATAGTGAGACCTAGTCCGATCACTATCAGCAACAATATACTTATAGAAGCACTCATAAATAGTTTGAGCATCTTTTTAGGTTCCCATATTAATGAATTACTCCTATCAATATTTTTGCACTCCTTAGACATTCCCGAATTTGAGAAATGTAATACCCCATATAATAAAGTAAGTGCTAAAAGAATTGAAACTAAACTGACCTTAAAGGTTTCTACTTGAGAAAAATAGGGCAAATATTTCGATCCAAAAAAGTATTGAAAGTTTTCGTACCAATCAAAAAGAATGCTGAGTATTCCAAAAAATATAAGTGCCCAGAAAAAAAAGTCATAACTAACATACTCTTTATTCCTTTGGGTTTTCATTTTCTTATAGAATATCCCTATGATCCAACATATAGAAAGCAAAAAAAACATATCTGGAATAAAAAACAACCATTCATAATCAAAATTTTCAAATAGAATTTCTCTTTTATCTTCAAATGCATCAGCTTTTTCATCAAAACCAAACTGTAATGTACTTAGGTATACTTTTTTCTCGAATTGAGCCATCGTCCATTGCATGAGCATAGAGATGATAAAAAATGAAAAAATAGCCCAAGTGGTATTGGTCCACTGATTGCGAATTTTCAATATAAAATTTGACAATTTACCCATAACACCTTAATTCTATTTTGCAACATACTTTATATTTAGACTATGCACAAATTAATAGATCTTAATAATTTTAACTATCTAACTATTGTTATTTCGAGTTGCAATCACTAAATGGATAAACAACTCAATTTCATACAATCAGATTTGCCTATCTATCCCGAAACACATAAATCCGATCCAGACCCGTCCATGCTAAATCAATGTGCACTCATATCGTAGCATCTCTTCCATCCTCTAACCTTATTAGCCCCATAGAAAAGAATTCAGCTTCATTGTCCGTTATATATTTTCTTACTTTATTGGCGGACATAACTCGAACTTTAAAATCTACACCCCGACCAAGTTTATGCTGACAATATAGTGCCCCAACTGAACTGGAGTGTAGCCGAAACCCTTGATACTGAGACGTGCTACAAACCCACCACCATGTATTTATAGAAATTGACTTACCCAATTCTGTTCTGATTCGCTCCATGATGGGTACAAGTCTTTGATCTAATAATTTGCGAAGAAAAGTCTCGTCGTGAGATTGCCAAATACCTTTTGAAAAGAATTCATGAAAATGAAAGTGTGGCGAAATTTTGCTTGGGGTATTCATTTTTGGTTGATTTTGGTTTTCTAAAAATAAGAAATAAGAATGACATATAAAACCGCAGCATTTATTAAGTACTACGGCTTGGGAAATTATAGTAGTATCACGGGTAAATTATGCAGGTACATATACGTAGAATTCCAAGCCAACTATGTGACCCAAATCTTGTAATAATTGAAAATTATTACAAGATTTGCCCCAACTGATTTTATACTTCCTCTTTATTCTTCCATTTCCTCCCCTGGCTCTATGGTCATAATATTGAATTATAACACTGCTTCCCCAACATCTCTAGAAAATGTTGTTTTCGTCTTCTTGCAATAGGGACTGAACTACCATCATTCATAATCACATATCCGCCATCCTCCTTGACATACTTCTTTATATATTCCATATTTATCAAATGCGTTGTGTGAACTCTAAAGAACATTTTACTTGGAAGGTTTTCTTCGATTTCTTTCAGCGGTTTTGAGACCAACATGCGTTCTCCATCAGAAAGACATATGAAACAATAGGATCTATCAGCCTCGACTTTGACAATATCATTTACAGAGATAACACTTACTCCTTCTGAAGTAGGAATACTCATTTTCTTATTGTGTTCTGGCTTGTTATTTTTTATTAAAAAATCTAATCGATTAAATATAGCTTGGTCGTAAAGAGTTCTTCGTACTCTCTCAACAGACTTAAGCACATCCTGTGGGCTATATGGCTTGAGCAAGTAATCGACAGCACCATATTTAAATGCTTTTAAAGCATGCTGATCATATGCGGTGGTGAAAATGATTTTAAATGACATATGCACCAACTTATCTAATAGCTGGAAAGATGTACCACCATCAATCTCGATATCAATAAAAACTAGATCTGGTCTAGTATTTTCAATCAATGAAAGTCCATCGTTTATATTCTTTGCCATACCAACGAGCTCCAATGAAGGACAATATTCTTGAATTATGCTAGACAATAACGATTGAGCATCCACTTCATTTTCTATGATAACGACTCGTACCATATAAAGAGGGTGTTTTGTAAAATTTGAAGCAAAGGGTAATTCCGTAGTCGGAAAATTAAAGGTAGTCATGTGGCTTTTATTTTATTGAGAGAAAATAGAAACAAAACATAAGCCTGCAGATAATGCTCACAAACGGTAATATATCGTGCCAATCGGCAAAAAATGATATATCCCGCTTGTGAGCATGGGATGTTAATCTACAAGCAAATAGTTCGAAAGAATTTCTAAAAAATCTTCTTTTCGACGTCTTGCAACGGCGATTTTTGATCCATCAGACATTTCTACTTCACCTGCTTTATGATAGCGGACTACATAATCCAAATTGACTACATATGATTTATGACATTGAAAGAAACTGTGCCTTCCCAACATAGTGGCGTACTTCCCAAAAGACTGAGTACTGATATAATGGCGGTTTTGTGTTAACTGGAGACGGCTGTAATTTTCGTAAGCTTGTACAGAGATAATCTCTGAAACATTAATCAGCTCCAATGTTTGGAAAGTCGGAACCAACAATCGCTGAAAGGGGGCAGTTGCACATGTCATAGTTCTGGTTTTAAATTAAGAAATATCATTTTGATCTCAATACCTCAATAATTATATTCCAAATATAGAGGCAAACTAACCGTTCACAAAGACAACATTTTACGATTTTCCCATATTTTTTTTACTTACACATATCATTTTTTTTCTGTATATCAATTACTTACATGATAAAAATTAATATTTTTCCTTGTATCTTTATATTAGTTTGATATCCGTTTATTGAAAATATCTACCAATGAGACTCCGATGACTGAACTTTAGAGACCAGAGGAAATAATTAAGATCATTGGTTAGTTTTTATTCCAATTCAAACCAGAATTGAAATTTGTGCCAATTCAAACCAGAATTGAAACTTGTGCCAATTCAAACCAGAATTGAAACTTGTTCCAATTCAAACCAGAATTGAAACTTGTGCCAATTCAAACCAGAATTGAAACTTGTTCCAATTCAAACCAGAATTGAAACTTGTTCCAATTCAAACCAGAATTGAAACTTGTTCCAATTCAAACAAGAATTGAAACTTGTGCCAATTCAAACAAGAATTGAAACTTGTGCCAATTCAAACAAGAATTGAAACTTGTTCCCTTAAATTTTTATTTTTTAAGACGCCGAGAAAAAGCTACAGACAACCAAGGAGATGATAGAATCGTGGCTTTAAAAACATTTTGTAGAAATGTGGAAAACACGATTAAACATAAATCGTTGATTATTACAAAAAAATAAAACTTTAATCATATGAAACAGACAAAATTGTTTTTAGCACTCCGATCATTATCAAAAGAGGAATGGAAATCTCTTGAGAAATATGTAATCATGGATACCAATGAAAAATCGGACACATATTATTTGTTTGAGTACATGAAAAACAAATTGCTTCACTCCATTGATCCAAAATCAAAGAAAGAGGTCATAGCAGAAATACTTCCTCACATGACAGACAAAAGTTTTCTCAATTTATGCTCACGAACATTTATATTATTCGAAGGTTGGTTGGTTTGGTATGAGACAAAGAAGGATAGGAACAAATGCGATGTCCATCTTGTGAAAATTTATAATCGAAGAGGAATATTCAAGTTAGCAAACCAGAAATACAAAAGAGTAAGTAGTGTTTTACTTAATGAGAAAACGAGTAACTTAAAAACCAACTTATTACTTCATGAGCTATACCATTATCACTACTTTAGTGAAAACCCATCAAAAACAGAGAACCCAAACCTCCTATTAGACCTGATAGAAGCACATGAATTAAGGCACAAAGAGTGGTCTTATATCTATATGGCACAAATGGCATCTATTAATTCATTTAAAATTGATGATTATTCTGATCAAATATTAAAATTTGAAAGTTCACTTAACAGACTTCCTGATTCTGAAACTTCCATTATTTCTAGTGAAATTTACGACTTAGTAAAAAATCAAGATCTAAAAAGCCTAGAATTAATCTATGAATTCCTAATTAACGAAAAAATAACAAAGGGTTCAGATCTAGAGGTATTTGCAACTCTATACGGGATATCATTAAGCCAAACTTTATGGAATAAAAATATCCTCGCGGATCCTAAAATGGTATTATTGTTTTATGAATACGGACTTTCATCAGGAGTAATTCTTAATTTGGGAAAAATTAGTGCTTATAAATTTACACACATTACCACAGTAATCAGTAAAACACAGAAACCAGAAAAGTGTTATGAGTTCATAAACAAATGGAGTGGACAAATAGAAGAGAAATATAGAGAAAGTACTATCGCTATGTGCATTGCAAAAATAAAACTGGAAGAAAAGAAATATAATGACGCGATCTACCAATTAAGAGGGCAAACATTTCATGATATTAAGACACAAATTGAGGCACTGACGATAGAGATAATGGCAATGTATGAAGAGAAAGAATGGAATCTCCTATCTAGCAGAATCCATAATTTTAAAAGAAAATTGAGATTGGCAAGAGGAAAAACCTCTAGAAATATAATTGAAGGACAGCAAAACTTCTTAAAAGTAGTTGAAAAACTTATGTCTAGCAATTATAAAAAGGTAGAAATTGATCTTTCCAAATACAAATTCTTAAACCATCGTTATTGGCTAGAAAACCATATTAAGTCCAAGGGATTTCCTATTTGATCCTAAGGTGATTTTGTAAACATTTGAATTCATATGGGTAAGAAAAAAATCATATGGGCAATAAAAAAAGGATAAGATAGCCTAAGCTCTCCCACCCTTTTTTTTTGTATTTGAGATACATTAGATACCTCCTTCATTTGCTCCGATCCATTCAAGGATTACTATTATTACTTCTAACATGATTCTAAATTTTAAGTGATTAAAAAATGAATCATGTCAAGTGGCCACGAGACATGAAAGTCCCAGAGCACAAGTGCGCGCTGTGCTCAATGGTGAAATCACGATCAGACTTTTCGTCGACTAAAAGTTTGATGATGAATCACCGTTTTAAGAAATATTGGGTTTGTTACATTCTTAAAAGTGAAGCTTAAAATGCTAACCGAAGTTGTATATTAAGCTGTTTGATAGAGTATGTAAGTGGGGGATAGAAACGTTACCGCAATCGAATAAAAAAGATGAGAAAGGTAGGATTTAATGATGAACGGTAAATATTGGCCATAAGCGGTATTATAATTAAGGAAAATTGCAAATGGTAGTAATCTTGCTTTCTAAGCAAGAAAATATTTAGACTCAAAGCTGGGGATATCACTGTTATTCGTAATACTCGTAAAAGAATGATTAGTTGTTTTATTCTTAACCATACTTAACTTATTAACCAATTGTTCTGATCACTAATTTCACAAAGAGGCCTTTGCGAATCCTTTTTGTATAAATTGTATGCTCATTTATAGCATAATAAGTTTAATCTCTAGACTAAGTAATTTAAAAAGACAGTTTCCTATGAAATGCATTATTCAGATTAGTTATCTATCACAATTTTTGTATTTTAGAAAATAGTTTTGATCTGCTAAACCAAATAATATGAAAGCTATTATTTTCAAAAAGACATTTCGTTTCCTCTTCTTCCTTGCTTTGCTATTGGCCCAAATAGGCACTTTTGCTCAAAATGTAATATTAGAAACTCAGGCTGATGTGAATGCGTTTGACCCTGCGACTACTGTGTTGAATGGAGATTTGAGGATAGGAGTAACAAGTGGGAGTTCTGATATAACAGATCTTTCGAATCTTTCAAATCTACTGAATATCATCGGAAATCTAAATATTACTCATAATTACGAACTAACAAATGTTATTGGATTGAGTAAACTTAGTTCTATAAGTGGGAGCCTAGGAATATCCGGCAATAAAACCTTGGAAAACATAGACGGATTGGCTAATATCTCGAATATCCAAAGCATATACTTCTCAGGAAACGACAAAATAAAAGTAATAAACGGTCTAAATAATCTGACTTCGATAAGTGGTGGTATAACTATACAACTTAATGACAATTTAGAAAAAATAGATGGATTTAATAATCTTATTTCTACAGGGTATGATATTAGCATACGTGATAATAATAATTTAACAAATATTAATGGATTCAGCAATCTCACTTCTGTAGGAGGAGCTTTTTATTTAAGCTACAATATAAAATTGACAAATATTGACGGCTTAATCAATATTAACACTATTGGAGAATATTTATGGATACAATCTAATAGTAAATTAACAAATATAGATGGCCTAAGCAGTCTAAACACTATAGGTGAATTCCTATCTATAAGTAAAAATGAAAATCTAAAAAATATTAATGGACTAAGTAGTCTTATCTCTACAGGTGATGGTGTAAGTATAAGTAAAAATGATAATTTAGAAAATGTTGATGGATTAAGAAACCTAACTTCCGTAGGCGGGACCTTTTATTTAGCCCAAAACATAAAATTGACAAATGTCGATAAGTTAAATAATCTTATGTCCATAGGTGGAGATTTACAACTATATAAAAATGAAAACTTAAACAATATCGATGGACTGAGTAATCTAATGACAATAGGCGAAGGTATTTCCATATCAAGAAATGAAAATTTACTAAATGTTGACGGATTAATCGGTATTTCCTCAACTGGAGACTATAGAGTAAGTATATACGATAATAATAATTTAGCAAATATTGATGGGTTAAGTAATCTTAAGTTTAGTGCTGGAAATCTTCAAATATCCTTCAATGACAAGATTAATAATATTGATGGATTACGGAATCTTGATTCTATTGGAGGGTATCTGGGTATAAACCATAATGAAAATTTAACAGATCTTGATGGATTACGAAATCTTAAAACGATAGGAAAAGATTTATTTATATGGGTGAATGCTAGCTTAACAAATATTGATGGATTAAATAGTTTAGTGTATATAGGAGACGGTTTAAGTTTTACACATAACAACAAATTACAAAACCTCAATGGGCTGGAAAGCTTAACATCCACAGATGGAAACCTTTGGTTCTCTAACAATTGCAGCTTAAGCAATATTGATGGATTAAAGAATATAACATCCGTAGGAAAAAGTCTATGGTTTAAAGGAAACCCGAAACTTTTAAATTTAAATGGATTGAGAAGCCTTACCACAATTGGGACTAATCTAGAAATCATTGACAATGTTAATCTATATGACTGCTGCATCCTCCAAGATTTATTGGAGAATCAATCTACATCTATTGGAGGAGATATAGAAATACACGGAAACAATTCAGAATGTAGTTCTGAAGAAGAAATTTTATTAGCAACTTGTAACATTGTTCCAACTATGATTAACTATATTGACTCTACATGTATCGACCATACTGACACAACCTCTATAAGCATTGTTGAATTAAAAGTATATCCAAATCCAGTTATATATACACTTTCAGTTGAATCTCCGTTAATTTGCAATACATACGAGATTATAGATTTCAATGGAAGGACTATTGCTGAAATCAGAATCGATCAACCGAGCTCAGAATTACAAATAGACATGAGCGATTTTCACCCGGGTGTATATCTATTGAAATTGATATCTGAAGATGAAATTCAATATGCTAAGGTGGTGAAGATTTAGACTTTTTATTGCTATTACATTTATTAGGATCCATCAAACGTGAGCAGCAGTCATTTTTCTAACCTATAAAAACACTAGACATCAAGTGTGTAGAACTTATTGCACATTTGCATAAAAAGTTGATCACCTTTACTTTTATTTCTTTAGAGGAAACCAAAGAACTTAGTCTTTTAACAATGTCTTCTCTTACCAGAGAGGTTTCCTTTTTTCCAGCAGAGGCATCTTTACTTAAAGTGCCCAATCGTATAGATTTCATAATCTAGATTATGAAAAAAGTAACAAAAATTCTCAAAGAGTTACGCATGTTTTCTCCGAAACGGGTGTTTTCTTCGAAAGCCATCCCTATTACCATCACTTACCCGATACCTAAAGGAAATTTTGTTCCGCTAAAGCTACACAAACCGTAATTTCCGTTGAATTACACGCTTATTCTGCCTACCACTTATATTAGATTTTAATATCATTTTAGTAAATGCAATGTTTGTGCTTAATATTAGACACTTAGAAACGGCAGACGCGATTTCATTCACTTCAATCACTACTTCTTTTAGATACCGTTCAAAAGATTCCATATGATTATTTCAATTTTGTGCAATTTATTTTACACACAGACATCAATTTCTTATCACTATATCGATCTATTTTACTACTTTGCATATTGAAGGTTGCAATAAATCTTCAATAGAAAAGTAACATTTTCGATTAACAAAAACACCTTTTAATAGACACCGTGGATATAGTTACCAATCATACGCAATTGATGGATATGATACGTCGTGATGAGTCGTCTCGTCGTACCGCTATCCGTGAACTGGTACAAGATCAAAAACTAAAAGGTAAGGTAATCGCATATATCAAAAACAACAATGGAGACCAGACGGATGGTGAGACTATGTTTCATGATGCGATTGTCACTTTTGTAAAAACAATTTTCACCAAACGTGATTATGAAATTTCGACACACATCCATGGCTACATATTAGGTGTAGCTCGAAACCTATGGATGAATGAGTTGAGAAAAAAAGCAAAGCATAAATCTGACCCAATAGAATATGCAGAGCACACTCCTTCCGAAAGTGACCATTTATGTCTAATTATGAAAGGAGAAAGATCTAAGATTCTAAAAGCCGTTTTGAATCAAATGGCTAAAAATTGTAAGGATGTTTTACTCCTTTGGTCTGCAGGATATAAGATGACAGAAATCGCCCAAAAACTAAACTATAAAACGGAAGGAGTAGCTCGTAAAAAGAAGAGCAATTGTATGAAAGAGTTATACACATACCTAGGCAACAATCCTCACATCGTAGAACGAATAAGACCCGTATGATAGATTATTATGACCATATCGATGATTATGTAAATGGGATGCTTACTGGAGCGAAGCTCGATGCATTTGAGGCTGCAATGTCTGAGGATAGTGAGTTAGCTTCCGCAGTAGCGAATCATGATGTGGCGATGGGCGTGATCGGGAGTTTGATGGAGGATGAGGTGAGAGGGGTGATTGGGGAAGTGGAAGGAGAGGAGTCTGTAAGTCAATCTCAAAGTGAGAATACTCAAAATAAAAACATTCAACTTCCACAAAAAGGGAGAGTTATATCGATGAAATTTCTCCTTAGTATAGCGGCAGCATCTGTAATTGGAATTGTTGGTTTTTGGGGCTTTGGGGAGTATCAGTATAATCAGATGGAGGGGGAGATATTTGCTCAGTATGTCCCAATTCTTAAAGTTCCTAATTCAAAAGGAGGTGAGCTCACAGAACTCACAAATTTAAAGGACAGTATTTACTTTTATTATTCAACTGACCAATATGATATAGCTTTGTTTATGATCGACCAGTACCCATCAGATCAACAGCTTTCCGATGAAGAAACTAAGCTTAACAAACGAATTAAAGTTTATTCCCTTTTCCACCAGAAAGACTATCAAAAAGCATTCGATGAACTAGCTATTAATGATCCACTTGAAAATGATGATAGAGAGTTACTTTATCATATATTAGTGCTCCTAGATCGTAAGGAAGAGGCAAGAGAACAAGTTCTACTTTTATCACTTGATCGCAGGAAAGAAATCATGCATTTATCAGAATAGATGTTATTTTTTTAGATCTGGTTTCTTTACTGGATTCTTCTTCTTTTTAATAATTCCTGTTTGAGACTTAATTGGTTTGCCGATATCTTTTGAGTCAATTTCATCATCAATTTTAATGTCAAACGAATTAAAGTGATTTGCAACTATATTTACGAAAGCGTTCTCTGCTTTTGACTTATTTGATATCGAATATTTCACATGTAGCTTCCCTTCTATTGAAGTACTATCTAATCTTACACCATGCACCCTTGGAACCACATCTCCTTCTATGACACATTTATCACAGTTCAGAATTTCACTTTCACAATTATTTCCATATCCTTTACAATTAAATGCACAATACTCTTTTTGTGATTCAGAGTAATATTTCACCATATTATTAATAAGACCAGTTGGATTTAATTTCCAAAAATCATCTGTTATTTTAACACCCTTAAGTTCTGCATTTTCTTTTAGCCACCTACATAGATTGTACATTCGTAGTTTTCTATGAATTTCGAGGCGTTTTTCGACGTAAGGTATATTTACAATTCCGCTAAACATCTCTCTTGATTCTGCCTGATAATTAAGTCTTATTGGTTCTTCAATTTCTGAAGGCATAATACTATCTGCAAGAGATGAAATTTTATTAAAAAATGCTTCATCATCTCCAACTAGAGGTGTATCATCAATGTTTTTATCAAAACTGTTTAAGTATCGTTCGATTTCATTACCAAGACTATCATAATGACAATTGCAATTTTCGTCTTCTTCAGGAAACAAAATGTCCTTCTTTAGTTTTGGATAGTAGGATTGACCATTCAATATCATAATTTGACGCGCAGATAATCTTCTACTGCAACCAATATTAGATTCGTTCATAACATTAAATACACTAAAGCGAGAAACATTACTTGAATCAGTGGCACATCCTGTATATACTTCATTGTGATGAGTCAATCCTAATCCATGAAATAACTCATGTGCAAATAAGTATGGAGATTCCAAGAGATAAGCATTCCCTAGAATTACAATAAGATCCTTTTCATCATCATCAATAGAGTTTAAGGCAATCGCATTTGCTGTATTAAAAAATTCACTACTCTCAAATAGGTAAACATGAATAGTATCGCTACCTCTAACTCCCAATTTATCGTATAATTTATTAGTATTAATTTTGCCATTTGTATGTATTTCAGAAATATAGCCCTCGAAATCAATACTAATAGTATCAATTTGAAATCCGCTATTGAGGGTTTTTAAAACTCGATTAGTATGCGATTCCAAAGAATCTAACTTGACTACACCAACTAATGAAGAATCTATGGTTACCTTAACTAATAGTTTTTCCGAATCAAGAAGACGATCTACTTTAGATTTTCCTATTTTAATTGCACCTGTATTATTTTTACTTAATAAAACGTCCCCAGATACAATTGAAGTTGTATCACTAATTAAAGTTGAATCCAGTCCAAGTGAATCCTTCTCAAAGTAATATAAATCATCATTTATAATACCGAAATTACCATTATAAAAAATTTGTTCTAGTTCAGATTTGTCAACTGTTTGCCGCACATTAGAACTACTCGATGATGCACTGGAGTAAAAAAAATAAGCACCAAGAATTAATACTATTGGAATGATATATTTTAGATATTTCATAATCTGTATTTCAAAGAGTGTTAATGAGTATGTTCGTGAGATTTAGAAGCATCGTAGACGTTTACTGAATCCGTCAAATAACTAAATGTAGCATCTCTGGGAGGAGTAATATTAGATAAGTATAAATAATAATCTGTATCATAATCTAACTCGCCGCTATTTGTAGTTATGTAAAAGTTTGCTGTATCTATACTGCTTTGCGGATTTACAAAAGAATAAACACCTATATTTTCTTGTCCTACTGCCCCTCGACTTCTACCAGGCCTCTTATGCCATATTCTATGTTGTGGACCTTCTCTATGCGGATCTGCATTATGAAGATTAATATCCATTCCTAATAAAACAACATATTTATCTTCCATTGTCATTTTACTAATTGTAGAATCAATTTTAAGTTTAATGTCAATAGCAAACTGCATATCATCACAAATTTTCACTAAAAAGGCCACTGTATCTTGTAAGTCAAATTGATTAACTTTTTGACCTTTTAATACACCAGAATCGTACCTGTACAATATGGCCCTACTTGGGCTCTCCATATATTTATCGTCATTAAATATATCCAAAAGCTTAATCATACCAACTGGATGCTTTTTCTCAGCTCTGATGATAACTACACCTTCCAAATAATCAGTTTCTATAGATTCCGGAAGTTTCGATCTACCTTTATCACAACCAACTAAGATTAAGATAACGAAAAATACTAAAACAAGATATTTCATAAATTATGTTTTCAAAAGTCGACAGAAAAAAGCGTTCAAATTTGACTCTATTAATATTGAGCATAATAGTAGCCTTTTTTTATTCTTGTACTTCAGCTAATTTCCCAGAGGTTGCGGATTTCTACTCAACGGTAGAAAATAACAATAATCGGTCAATATCAGAATTTCTAAATAAGGTTGAAAACAAAAGCAAAAAAAACTATTATTATATTCTGAATGATCAATATAATGATGTATCACCCGAATTCAAAGATATTGCCGTAAAACTTCAAGTGATTGATTCGTTGATGAATTCATTTAAGTTTTCAAAAGCGAAAGAATTAATAGAAGAAATAAGTAAATCCAAAGAACATCCTAATTTTTTCATCGATGACTTAAACTTAACCAAACTTGAAATAGAAGCTAATATTAATTCTAAAAATCTTATCTTATTCAAGCAATCTGAAGCGTATTTCTCTAGGCAAAATTCTGAATTAGAAATTTATAATTATTGTAGATTTTTATTGATTAAGACTCTTTTTTTATGGTCTCGAAGTCAATATCAAGAAGCAATTTCTTGTGCTCAATATGGCAGACATTTATTAACTAAGAATGGACTAATTTCCAAATTCCCTAAAACTAACTTAGCTCTTATTTCTTGGATAGCTCATCTTTTTAATGAAAATGAAACTCAAAGAAAACTTTCAAACCAATTATTCAAATACTCTATTCAAGAACATACAAGATTAAATTATATTCATAATAAATTAAAAGACTCTGTTTATCTGATTAATTTTATTTCAAATGACAATACTATTGTTGAAAGCCTGCAATCATTGTATAAAAACACAATAAATCCTAAATACAAAAGTGAAATTTGTCTAGATCTCGTTACTAAATTGGCTGAATTGCAAAGTCATAACAGTATTTATAATAATCATATTGAATACTGCGAGCAAATTGATAAACTATCCTATCCTAGAGGCCGATTAACAGGTTACTTAATATTTAGTCTCGCCGCTTCAGTCCAAGGAGATAATGAACTATCAAACTACTATATGGAAAAAGTAAAACAAATCAAAAGTTCATCAGAAGTGGAGACTAAATGGAATAATTACTATGTATCATCAACAATGTTTCAAATTCATTGTAATAACATATCTTATAATGGGGATATAGAATACTTAGATAGTGCTATGGCAAGTATTAAGAAACAATTTAATCTTGCTGAAACATTATTTTCAGACAAAAGTGATTTTCATTTGGATGACTATTATATGTTACTTACTCTTGATTTAGTTGGTGTTTTTTCAGGAAGTAATACATATTCAACCGATTACCTTAGTCTATTCTATGAATTCTTAGAAAAAGCAAAGTTGCAAAATGTAAAATTACAAACTGCAAAGAGATCATACTACGATGATAACATAACGAGTCCGAGAGACTCCATCAATTTCATAATAGCAAAAAAATTAGACCAAATTTCCCAATGGGAAAATGTTATGGATGCCTCTTCATCAATATACGAAGATCTGTACTTTCTCTTTTCTGAACGATCAAAGTTTGAAAACGAAAGTATTTTACTACCTAAGTTGAAGTTCGAAAACCTCCAGTCCACTCTCAAATCACAGAATGCGTTATATATTGAATATCTTTCAACCGAAGACTTGTTAGGAGCCTTTACAATTGATAGCGATGGAATTAATTTTTACATGTACGATTTTCAAGAAGTTGATTCCTTATCAAAAGTTATCAATAACTCCTATAAAAGACTTACGCATAATCAATTAACCGAAATAAAAAGAGCACTCTTTCAATTTCATATAGAATCGTATTCAAACGTTTATGTTTCACCATCAGGACCAACTAATAACCTACCATTTTCTGCATTAATTAATTCTAACCAAACGTTAAATAATGTAATAGGTCCAGAATCAATTGAAGGATTTATTAGAAATCAAATTCAAAAAGAGAAATCCTCTGTCTTCTGTTTTAATGATAATAAAACATTGCGCAAAAAATTCAATAACAAGGTTAATCAAGGACCTATCTACACAAAACTTCCTTTTTCTTTTGAATCCATAAGTGAAATAAGTAAAATGCTTAACAAAAACTCAGCTACTTACTTTGGTGAAAACTTCACTCAAAAAGCAGTCCTTGAAAATCTTGGTTCTGACATAGTCCACCTATCAACACACGGTCTCACCAACAAATCAATAATAAATGACAATGCAATTGTAGTATGGAAAGATGGAAGTCCAGAACAAATGAGAACACTATCTTTTGACAATCAAAAAGAGTATCCAAAATTTATATATCTAGATGGTTGTAATACCGCAATTGGAGTACATCAAATAGGAGAAGGCACTTTCTCCCTATCAAGAATATTCGCAAAAAATGGAGTCGAAACTATAATAAAAACACTTTGGCCTATCGACGACCAATCCTCCGCCTTCTTCTCCAAATCATATTATGAAAACTGGATTACAGGTATCTCTGCTGGCGAAGCATTCCACCTCGCCCAACAACAAACAAAAGCCCAATACCCCCAACCCTACCACTGGGCACCATTCGTCCTAGAAGGAAACCCAAACCTCTACCTCTCGCAAAATTAATCGAAATCTCTAATCCAAAATTTCTAGAACCTCCCCTTCAAAAACAATACCCTGAAATCCATCCCCTAAAAATCCAATCTCTACCTTATCCGCTCTTCTTGGCACGACGAGTTGCATCACATATTTATTCCGTTTTTGATATTCCGTCATAGCATGAAATGTTCTGAAAGTATAAAGTGAAACCTCCTCTCCCCTATTCGAGAACCGAACATAAATTTTCCCACTCCAATATCCTTGCTTGACCAATAGATCCAAATGAACTTCTAAACCTCCATTTGTATTAGAATGATATTCTGGAATAGTGTATTGCCATAATATCTCTTTTCCATTTACTTCCGTTTCTGAATCTATGCTAAATAAAACTTTTTGCTGATCCATTGACGAGGACAACACCTGCCCACCATTCATCAAACTCATATCCAGCGGCGTCGGATTCTTATCCAGATAAACTGCTTTATAATAAGCTCGATTCATATCGTCATAATGAATGATATTTTGTCTGTATTGCCATACCTGAAAGAGATTCACGCCAATTAGATACAGCCCAAATCCAAGAAATAAATATTTCCACTTTTTGCTAAGCACCCAACTCACAAATCCAGCAAATGCGAATGCAAAAACAGGATAGGATTGCACCAATGCTCGAGTAGAATAACTCCCTCCGTACCGCCAATTGTTCCATGAGATGATAATCCAAATATTGATCACACAAAACCAAACAACAGACTTTTTGAATGGGCGATTCTTTAAAAAGAACAGACCTACAACAAAGAAAATAGTAATCGGTGTATAAATAAACCATCCTTTCTCCCATCCAACTAATACTCTCCAATACGGGTCAAGGAAACGCCATTTACTACCCACTGTCTGGATAAAATTACCCGTAACATATAACCAATAGACTACCTGTAAACCTCCACCTAAGACCCCTCCTAGAAAAGCGTAAATAAGATGTGATCTATTTGATCTTACCAATGCCCATTTTTTACTCTTTTCTTCTTTATTGTGCGTATTCCATAAAATAGGAATGAGTACCATAATCAATTCTGTAGGTCGCATGATTGTCGCTAGTCCTATTGTAGCTCCTAAGGCGAAAGCAATTTTTCCGCTTGGTTTGTTATGCCACAGCATTGAGAGATATAGGACTAAAGCGTAAAGCGGCAGGACATACCCATGGCTCTGTCCCGCTTCAATAGCAATATATTCTACTGCATTGGTAGCAAGAAGTACAAGTGCCAATGTAACGGCAACTGTGGTGTCATCATAATAAGTCAAGAGCACTTTACGAAGTAAAAACAAACACAAAACAAGATAAAAAATAGGGGCAATGCCTATAGCAAATTGATAAGGAGGAGAAAATCCATCAGATGGATAATCTGTCATTTTTGAAACGAGATGACCTGCAGTAAAAAATGGTAATTGTAACACCGCTACCCCACCTAAATAATTCGTAACATAGTTTCCGTTTTTGTGTTTTCCGATTTGAAAAGGTTCCTCACCGCCATACACATTGTATTTTTCGTGAATTTCTGGTAACCATTCATATTTAGTAATATCCGCATATATAAAGATCGCAGGTAAATAAATATAGTAACCCAACCCATCCGAATCGGTAAACATATTCTTCTCTGGTTGATCAAAATCTAAGGATAGAAATCGAACGATCACGTAAATAGTAAGGATGGCAATACATGAAATTCGGGATAACATGTTTTCTGTATTATTGAATTTCAAATTTTGACAACTCTACACTTAATGTTTCATCTTTAGATAGGGTGCGCACCATCACAAGATTATTATCAACGATCTCAATGACAGGAAATCCACTACTTCTACTTGATGCTGTTTCCATTAATGTGATTCCGCCCGCTGCAATCAATCCGTCTTTGACAACAGTGGCCTTGATATATATTTTCTCTTCTTCTGTATTCAACCAAGTTACTACTATTTGATTTTCTTCAGTTATAGCTACATCAACCCTGCCTAATGGTTTGACTCCATCTATAAGAATTGGTTGACTGAATGTGTCACCGTCATCTTTAGACGTCGCCAAGTAGACTTTGGGCGAGCCATTCATTTCAGTGTACCAAGCAACTGCTAAAAGAGAATTATCATACGCTACAGCTGGGCCATTTACTGGGCAACCAGCAATCTTCCAATTGTCATCATGGACTTTATTGGAGGTCCATTTTCCATCTTTATATTTTGCGATTGATATGTCTCTTATTTCTTCATCAGACCGATCTCTATACACTACTACTGGACCAGAATCAGTCATCACAGCATCCGTTTGACAACAATCACATACCCGATCATCAATTTCCAAATCATTTGTTTTCTCACCCATATTATCCACCCAAGATGCTCTAAGTGTCATGGGCATAGTCCCTCCATGTCCATGCCCACCATGATCGTGTTCAGTAGGTTGCTCAGCTAATTCATCAGATAATGGTGTTTTTGTATTCCGTCCATCGAGCCATGTAACAAATGCTCCATTCCCATCGGAAATCATAGTTACAAATCCATGCTCAGCTGCTACACCATCATCATGCAGCACAAAAGGCCTTTCTGATGTTCGCATTCCATCTTTAGAAATGGCACAAACAACATCATAATCATAGGTGCCGTCTGCGCTCATCTGCAGCCAATGTGCCATAATCTGACTGCCTGACTTATCCATACTTACCAACGAAGGTATATCAGCCCAATTCACAAACCAATTAGATCCAGTAGATATAAGGATAGGATCAGAAATAGAACCTTCTGTATATCTATGCATGATAAGTTGATCGGTACTATCGTTTTCCACCTGGATATAACTTACTAAAAGCCTACCATCAGACTGGAGATAAAGATTAGGAGATTGGCAGTTATCACAAAGAATTTCAGATGAAATTAAAGCAACACTTACCTTTTGACTAGTGTCTTCGCATCCTACTAAAAGCAAAAAAGAAAAAATAGATAATAAATACTTGTTCATAGTTGCAAGATAGCGTGTTCTTATGATATTGTATTTATCGTGATGAAAATTAGTTCGATTCCATTTAATACATGGTTAAATCCAATTTTGATAGTTAAAGGTTATCAAACCCTGATGATTGTCCTACTCAAATATATACTTGAGTCCACTCCGAAAACTCCTCAACACTAAAAATGTTTCTTTTGGCGATATTTTCATTTATTTCAATTAACTGATGCTCAGGCATCACTGAATTTCAAAAAATACAAATCTCATACAAAATAATTCATTTTGAAGAAATTGATACTTTGCGGAGTGGACTCATACTTGACATTTTCAGATATCAGTGCCACCAAAAACTAAACATCCCAACAAACTATCCCTAGGAATGAAACAATAATAAAGTTACATTATTCTCTTGATCTTTTTCCCTTCTTCTGCGTTAAAAATCCTCGCCGATGTGATGCATTGCCTGCGTTTTTGGCCTTGGAGAATGAATAAATATCAGCACATAAAAACGTACTTTATTAATGTATCATTCCCTATATTCGCATTCAAATTAATTTATATGGCAAAGTACCTGTTTCTTCTATTTACTATAGGCTCATTTATAGCTTGCAAAAACGATAAAGCAGCAGTTGTTGAAGATACTGATAAAAAGGGTGTAAAAAAAACTATCCCAGTCTCAGGTCAATTCAACCATGATGACATGACATTTACTTACAGCTACGATAAATCAAAAGACGAAACAAAAATTGGGATCAAAGGGAAGTCCGAAGAAACATATTTATCAAGTGGTAAAGTAGTTAAGTACTTTTTCTCAGATTTAAATGCAGATGAAAAGGATGAAGCATTTATAGTCCTGACTACTGCAGAAGGACAATCACACATAAAGTCATTCTCAATCTTGAATGATTATGCTGTGGAGATATTTTTAAATGAAGTAGCTGATGCTCCTACAAATGCTAAAAAGGCATTCACTTCGCAATATGGTCAGTTGATAGAAACAATGGAGGTCAAAATACCTGATAATAAAGTGATTAAAAAAGAAATGAGATACAACCTCGTAGCTAGTGAAGTAGGATATGCTCTAAAACCACAAGGATGGACCAAAGAACAACTTAAAACTAAAAGTGGTCAGTATAAAACCGGCATATACGGCAAAGAAAAATACTACAACAAACTATATGTAAACGAAAGTGAGACTGGAGAATGGATCGTTGATATCAAAGTAAAAGACAGCAAAACAGAACGTAATGTTTGTCAATTCCAATCCATCGGAGAATTTATTAACAAAGATCTATTTGTCCCGCTCAAATATCAGAATGATAAACTAAATGGAATATTGCAGATTCGGTTTGTAGATCAGTCCGTTATCGTCTACACTCAAAATATACAAAATGGTTCTCAGATGGCAGAAGTTTGTGATAAAAAAGGAAATCTCTCAGGTAACTACTCAAAACTAAAAGTACTATATGAAGAATAAAACAATCGTAATCATGGGTAGTTCGAACCCTATGGGCGACACCTATGATGTATGTAGCGCAGTAATAAAAGAGAATGGTTACAAATTTCAAGATCTTATGGAATTGGTAATCATGCCCTATGATTATGAATATGAAAACAGCGACGATGACTTTATTGGGTTCATGAAACATGTAGTCAAAGACTATGACCATATCATTCTCGCTTCTCCAGTATACTGGTACTCAGTAAGTGGTATTATGAAAAACTTCATTGACAGATTTACGGATCTACTTACTAAAGAAAAAGATACTGGAAGAGCACTTCGCGGAAAATCATTACAACTTATAAGTGTGAGCAGATCAGATGATTGCCCAGAAGAATACGCAAAACCAATAGAACGCACAGCAAACTATCTAGCTATGGAATGGAAAGGCCATACGCATTTCCCTGTCGATGAAAAAGAGATTTTGGAAGAGAGATTAAGGGAGGTATAGAATATTCAGTTAATAATTCATAAAGTTATTCCCTATATCACATTTTCCTTTTGGCTTGATCCAAAAGAAAGAAAACAGAACTACGAGCGTTCGATACTCAAACCTCTCTTGATCAAGACTTGAATCATTTCTTGACGCATTATAAACATATATTTTCTAATACTAAAATCATTAAGGTCAAGTAAAAAAGATCCTAAATTTTGACTACCCCACCGCAAGCGGATGGAGCATTCGCCAAAATTTTTCCAACCTAAAGGTCGGAAATCGGATCTTTTTTGTGATAAGGCGTTTTTATGCAAAAACATC
>JBLHWH010000037.1:0-38089 GCA_047628935.1 Halioglobus sp.
CTGTTCGACGTGTTTGCTGTGCAAACCACTTGCAGCCCGAGAATTTATAATTCTATATACTGTTCGACGTGTTTGCTGTGCAAACCACTTGCAGCCCGAGAATTTATAATTCTCTATACTGATCGACGTGTTTGCTGTGCAAACCACTTGCAGCCCGAGAATTTATAATTCTCTATACTGATCGACGTGTTTGCTGTGCAAACCACTTGCAGCCCGAGAATTTATAATTCTCTATACTGTTCGACGTGTTTGCTGTGCAAACCACTTGCTGCCCGAGAATTTATAATTCTCTATACTGATCGACGTGTTTGCTGTGCAAACCACTTGATAGCTTCATACTGTTGACTGTAAACTAGACTTTGATCTTTTTTGCAACCAAGTTCAGCTATTTCAGGTTTATAGAGTGAATATTTAATAGCCATATCAAAGAGACAAGTGAAATTAAACATCAACGATACATTCAATAAAGAACTGTCGGGAGATCCAAATCCTGAAAACTTTCCAAGGCAAGTATTTGAAGCTTGCTATTCGAGTGTAACTCCTAGAGTCCCATCTTATCCACAAATAATTCATGTATCGGATGAGATGCTAGAAGCTATAGGTTTGACAGATGAAGACAAAGTTTCTGAAGAATTCTTACAAGTTTTTTCAGGTAAAAAAGTAATTCAAGGAACACAGCCATACGCAATGTGTTATGGGGGACATCAATTTGGACAATGGGCTGGACAACTTGGAGACGGTAGAGCGATCAACTTAACCGAGTTACTAGTAGACGATCAAAGATGGGCACTTCAGCTCAAAGGATCAGGTGCTACACCCTACTCGCGGACAGCAGATGGACTTGCTGTGTTACGATCCTCGGTACGTGAGCACTTATGTAGTGAAGCGATGCATCATCTTGGTGTGCCCACTACTCGATCGTTATCCTTGATGCTTACAGGGGATGAGGTCCTCCGAGATGTAATGTATGATGGTAATCCTGATTATGAAAAAGGTGCTGTGGTTTGCAGAGTATCTCCATCATTTATTCGATTTGGTAATTTTCAAATTTTTACTTCTAGAAAGGATGTGAAGAATCTAAAGATCTTGACAGACTATACCATCCGTCATTTCTTTCCTCATATCAAAGAAGGTAAAAAGGAAGGATATATTCAGTTTTTTAAAGAAGTGCTTGATCGGACTTTGGAGATGGTGATTCATTGGCAGAGAGTTGGATTTGTGCATGGTGTTATGAATACTGACAATCTATCTATTCTTGGATTGACTATAGATTATGGACCATACGGCTGGCTAGAGGGCTATGATGATAATTGGACGCCTAATACAACAGACAGCAGGCACCATAGATACAGTTACGCCAAGCAACCTGACATAGCGCTATGGAATCTGGCACAACTCGGTAGTGCACTGGTTCCATTGACCGGAGAAGCACAGCCATTGCAAGAAATCCTAGACGGATATAAAGGTAAATATCAACCGAAATATCTATCCATGATGAGGAGTAAGTTAGGTTTCCAAATAGAACAAGCAGCAGACCAAACACTCATAGATGAGTTAGAAAAACTACTTCAAGTCACTGAAACTGACATGACCATCTTCTTCCGGAATCTAGCAAACCTAAATCTAGAATCTGCCCCTTCAGATCTCACAGCACCAATTTCCGAAGCTTTCTACAAGCCCGAAGAACTGACAGATGTAGTCCTAAAACTCTGGAATGCCTGGCTAACAAAATATACAGTTAGACTACAATCAGAAAACAGTAACGATCAGGAAAGAAAGCAATCTATGAATTCCGTCAACCCTAAGTACGTCCTCAGAAACTATATGGCACAACTCGCCATCGACAAAGCGGACAAAGGAGACTACTCCCTAATTGACAATTTCTATCAAATGCTAAAATCACCCTACAACGAACAACCAGAATATGAACAATGGTTCGTAAAACGTCCCGAATGGGCTAGAAATAAGGTTGGGTGTAGTATGTTATCTTGTTCCTCTTAGATAACTTAAATAAGTGATCTGATCGCTCAAAGCGATGTGATCACTGTCATTTTCGTATGATTATTGGATTTTCCATTTTTGTTTCTATTTTAAGTTTCTAGTGGAAGAGTTCCAAAGAGATTCTAAGTAGATCTGCGTACATCGTACTTATGTTTTTAGTGAAATAAAATACAAAATGGTTAAAAAAATAGATACGCCTTCACACAGAAAGTATATCTATTATATATTCTATTACTTGGTTCATCTTCGAACCTAAAATCTCAGTTTAGCTTAGCTAACAATAGCTAGCAATTCTATCTCAAATACTAGAGCTTGGTATGGGGCTATTGCTCCACCAGCACCTTTCTCACCATAAGCAAGATTGTGAGGAATAGACAATTTCCACTTACTTCCTACAGGCATTAGCTGTAACGCTTCAGTCCAACCTGCAATAACACCATTTACGGGAAATTCAGTTGGCTGATTACGACTATATGAACTATCGAACTCAGTACCATCAATCAAAGTACCACGGTAATGAGTGCGCACTGTTGATGACGCACTAGGCGTTTCTCCATCGCCTACAGTCATGACCTCATACTGTAATCCAGATGCTGTAGTCTGCACACCTTCTTTCTTAGCGTTTTCAGTTAAAAAAGCTTCACCCTTACCCGCTGCTTCTTTTCCTTTCTCTGCACTCTCTGCTGCTAGGCGTTCTTGAATTATTCTAAACGCTTCCCCAATCGCTTCATCGCTTGCCGCCATTGCTTCACCTTTAAATGCATGATTTATGCCTGCTAGTGCCGCACTTAATGAAACTCCCGGGAACGTGTTTTTTAATTGTTCACCCATTTGTAAACCTATACCGTAAGAAGCTAATTCTTCGGTTGTTTCTAGTTTAATATTTGACATATATTCCTAATTATTGTGGAACAGCTAATTGCTATTCTATTAATAAAATTTTCAAGGTGCGAAAATAACTATTTTTCTTTTTTAAGCTGACTTCAGTCAGAATACTTTTTCTTAATTTTAATGATACTTATTCATTAATCTAGGCGAAATCATATTTTAAGGTGCTAGGCAAAGTAGACTTGGAGTCTGTAGTAGAAAAAGTCACGATTTCTCAGTCCATAATTGTTAGCTACGAATCTTTGTATTTTTCCATTTAAGTTTTCCGCTTTGCTATTGGTTAATCCATCAGAAAAGAAGAAGATAATATTTTCTTGGTGCTTGATGAGCATCTTTCTTATAAACGATGAAGATTTTGGGAAGTCTTGTTCTATATCTTCCACCCATTGTTCGAGATGTTTTTCTAACCACCATTTGGGTTGTATTTTGTTTTCTAAATTGTACCATTGCCTGAGCCTTTGCACATACTCATAAACCAATTTAATATTAGGGTATAATTTGAATAGGTGACTGGCGATAATCATTTTATCATTCCATTTTTCTTTTGCTTTGAATAGTAGATACCGGCTCTTAGTTAAGAGTTGTTTTCTAGTCCATAAAGTATCTTCGATTTGTTGATTGTCATCAGGGCTTAGATAATTTTCCTCCTTAATTCGGATGCCTTGCAGGAAATCAAGTACATGTTTGATAACGTGATATTTGTCTACCGTAACGATCGCTTGACTAAACCACTCTCTACATAGTTTCTTGAACATGGTACTCATATCGCAACAAATGTGTTTGACTTTATTGAGTACTTCGGAACCGAAACAAGGCATCTGCTATAAGACCTGGAAACATACTTTCCATAAGCATCGCAATCTTCTTGCTCTATGGGTTAGACAGTATGGTGCAATATCGTTTACCTATCATTTTTTTCTCAATATTCATGTGTGTACCCATGTGCTTGGGTTTAAATATATGAATGACTTGTTCTTTTACAACCTCCCCTGTTTGTTCATCCGACAAATAGGCCGTAGTGCCAGCAAATTCTCCACCTATTTTCTCATCATCATAGTTGCTGATATGATTTTTATACCAATAATTCGGTGTCTTAGGATTCATATGCCAAAACCTAGCTACAGTACCTATGCTTACTGGATGTCTTTCAATTGATTGCTTTTAAAAAATCAACAAATTATTGTGTCAGTTTTGCGCCATCCGAATGGAAAATATATTGATTGCTATAGTGTTTTCCGCCTCCCTTTGGCTTCCATCTTCGTCTTCGAATTACTAGATATATTGGCTTCAAAGAAAATGAATGTTATAGTACACTCACCTCATTACAAAATCCACCAAGAACAACTAATTGTTTTGATAATGCTTGTGGAAGCAAATCTACTTTCTGTTCTAATAGTAACTCCCAATTACCTGTATTGTTTTTTACATCACTCAATTCAAAATAATCTAAATAGGACGATGGTACATGCATAGATCATAATGTCCGATATAAATCTTCTTGGCTTTTATTTGTTGTAACTTTCATCTTTTGATTTTAATACAAAGATAACTCAAGCACCTTAAAATATGATTTAGCCTGATTATTGGAATTAACCTATAGTTCTTTTCGGTATCTATAAACTGACAATTTACCTTATTGTCATTCAAAAATGATTTTGACTTCCGTCAACTAGGACACCAATCAGTACCATATAATATAACTCGACTCCCTTGATTTATACCTAAAACGAAATATAACTTATCATTATCAGGATTGGTAAAAGATTTCCCATTAATAATGACCGTCGGGATAATCCACTTACCATTATTGATAGCCTCTACCTTATTCTTCGCTTCCTCATCCAAATCAACATCTATAAAAGTATATTCTATGTTATTTTCTCCCAAGAGTGCTTTGGCTGTACTGCAATCAGGAGAACAATCGACTCCATAAAGTATTATCTCCATTATCTAAATATGTTTTATTTCTTTCACGAAAAAATAAATCTTGTCCCATAATAAATTTTGAGTTTTGCAACTCTATGAAATGGTGTCGTCTTCTTATACCAATTCTGTTAGAGAATGTCACCTTAATTTTATGAGGAAGATTGATTTAGTCATGTTAGTGTGGTATTAGTGATAGTATGAGAAATGGCTTGTGCGGCAAACGTTCGTTGTAAAACAAACGCACATTTTACAGAAAACAGTAAGGGAAGGCTGAGTGCACCGAAGACAAGAAAGTGTGGCTTGCATAGCAAAAGCTTGTAATTCGATTGGGAACATTTAGAAATTATGGGCTTATGATGCGTTAATAAATGATACAAGTCTTGAGCTTTGGAGTTTCATATTTTGGGTCAAAAAAAATATGAAATCCAATCGCGGCGATCTACAAGAACAATAAAAACACAGAATAAAAAACTACCTCAAAGAATAGTGCTTGAAGAAATAATGAAAAACAAAATTATTTGAAAAACTCCTTATAATCTACAGAAGGATCATAGTCATTTTTAGTCGTAATAGAATGCAACTCACTCCTCTCATCTTTAGATCTCACAAAAGGAAAAAAAAGCTGAACATACCACGGTTCTTTGATCTGATTCCAAGCTCCGAATCTGGTAGGATACTTTCTCGTGATTTTGGCAGTACCGAAGATTACATCCCATATGAAGAGTAGATTACCAAAATTACCATTGGGATGAGAAATGCCGTCATCAGCAGTCAGTCCATGATGGGCAAAGTGTGTGCTCGGTGTAGATATTGTCCGCTCGATAATCCAAGCTAGAGGACTGAGGATACGGTATCGATATAGAAACCTGTCCCATTTGGTCTCACTATGAGCCAATAATATGACGACCAGTTTGAACGGCAGATAAAATAGATAGACATATCCCATCCCCATATAAACCACCAAAGCCGAAAACCAAATCCCTGGCATCAATGCATAATACAGAATAGCATTTCGGTATGTTACAAGTACACCCATCTCCTCCACTACATGGTGCGGTCGATGCAACTTCCACATCCGTCTACTTACATGAGAAAGCCTATGCCACCAATACTGCGACATATCATCCAATATCAAAAAGGCAAGTAAGTGCCACCATATAGAATAAGAAACAAAGTAATCTTCCATCCCTGGATAAAAAGACGACATCCCCCACAGCACCAATAAAAATATGCCTGGCTGTATCAAAGTCGGCAAAATCACCAGACTCAACAACTCTATTGTGAAGTCGTTTTTGGTTCTTTTGTCTTCGAAGTACAGGCCTCCTATAGATTCAAGGATACCTAGAACCAGTAAAAAGGTTGCTGGGATTAGTTTGCTGATTGTTAAGTCATCCATTTATTATTATATTCTATATTGTTATTGGTTTATGAGGAGCAATAAATCTGGGATTTCTTGCAAAATACGTAATATTTAGATTACGGTGTTAAATAGTTACACATATGTGTATGTGCGTGTGTGTGTGTGTGTGTACTGCAGAATGCACTTTCATATTGACCATTATATTTTTGTTAATCACAATAGTATTATTTCTATAAAACTCCCCTATCTAAAAAAGGCACTGTATCCTTAAATGATCTTAATCATTTAAAGATGTATAGTTTTAACTTCCGTTAAACCATAATATAGTATTTACTGGTTAAAGTGTGATGCAAGAAATTGCTTGTGCAACAAACATTCTTTGTAAAAAAACGCACGTTTCGCAGAAAACATTAAAAGAAAGGCCGAACGCAGTGAAGACAAGTTTGGGAATGTTTAGGAAACTAGAACTGTAAATACGTTAAAAATGATTCTAATCTTGAATTCTTTGGTTGAAAAGTGGCTTGCATAGCAAACGCTCCTCAGTATTATGTTTCAAGACTGAAATGAATACCATTCGCGGCAAGAGACTATATCAATAAAACAAAAATCAACTAAGATTAACTTCAAAAGATAGTATCAGGCAGAAATAAATGAAAATATAGTAATTTTAGAAACGCCTAATAATCTTTAGATATTACAATATGAAAAAAATCGTATTGTTACTTTAAAGAAAAAAACAATAAAAAAGGGCACCTACCTTACGACAGCTACCCACTCTGTGTGTCTATAGTGATAGGTGGTTTCAGTTTATTTTTTCGATTTTATTGTTAAGCAACCACTAAAACATATTCCAAAGTAATACTCATCTTGCATTTTTATTTTTAATAGCATAAATCTAAGACAACACTTTACTATGAACTTATGGATAAAGGTCATTTATTTGTGAAAATAGGTCAATTTTGAGAATTAAATAAGACTGGGGCTTTTTCCAAACTTATTTTTAAACGCCGTACTAAAGTTTGATAGATTATTATAACCAAAATCTAAATAGATATCAGACGGTTTTACGTCGTCGCCTTCTAGCATTTCTTTTGCTCTTCGCAGTCGCTTGTCCTGCAGCCACTTTCCTGGAGAGGTCTTATATTCTTTTAGGAACTTACGCTTAAAAGTAGACAGGCTCATATGGCATAAAAAAGCGATCTCTCCAATCTTCAGATTTGAGTATGTTTTCTTATCGATAATTGTACTAAAAGAAGAAGTCTCTTTGGTCGCCAATGATTGTAAATAACGCTCGAATATCTTTCCATACTTATTTATCAAGTAAAGCATCAACTCTTCAAACTTAACAGCAAGAAGGTTTTCCATAAATTTATTGGGAGCATCAGAAACTGTAGAAAGTGAATTCAAATAGGAGATGATATAATCATCATTTTCAAGAATAAAATAAGGGGGTGTTTCTTCTTTCTCAGTGCCGAGGTTACTGTGCTTTTTTAAGAAATCTCTCAGTCTGTCTTCTGAGAAAAAAAAGAGCTTACAGTAATATTCTTCATCATTGTCCACCATTTCTGACCACAGACAATTTCCTCTTTTTATAAGTATAGATTGTTTGCTACTTACATCAACAGATGATTCTAAAAAATGTACATGTTTTTTCCCTTTTTGCAAAAAACTAAACATGTGCATATTGAGGTTCACTTTGCTTTTAAAAGCATCACCCGACATTTTAAAATCATGAACAAATAGACCTAATTTATCAATATCGATTTCTGTGAATATTTCGGGTACGTTCTGTATAGTCATATATCATTTTCGCTTAAAAACAGTTGAAATAGCTTGAGTTGTCGATCGTAAAGTTACCAAATTCAATAACTTTATTGTGAAGTCGAGTTTGATTCTTTCTTCTTCAAAGTAAAAGCCACCTATAGATTCTAGGATAGCTAGGACTAGAAGAGGGCAATTGGGATTAGATTGCTTATGGTTAAGTTATCAATAGATTAGTTTCTATTTGTTGTTATTATGCACGATAATCGAAAATGGTAACTCGGGGGTTTTACGAAAGAATGGTTATTTCTAATCTTAATTACAATGGTGGCAAAAAGCTCATCGATGGATGGTTATAAAAAATGATTATAAACCCTATTCTTCGAGTAATTATGGAAGATGCTTTTGATACTAAGTTAAATACGACGGAACTATCTCAGTTGGTGCGCTTTATTTGACAACTGATAAAACCAAACAAAAAAAACGTATAGGATACTAGCAATAATAACAATGCCGCACAATGAGGTCAAAACGAAAAAGATGGAAATCATTATTTCAAACTTCGAAATGCAAGTGATAATAATGGTCGCTCTTGCAACTAGTTTTATTATCTATTTAATGCCATAGGAAAAGAAGTGTAATGACTTATTTTGGTTCGATCAAATCTTTAATATGATCCGCAACAACACTACCAGCTATAGATCCATAATTACTTAAAACAATTACAGAATAATCTTGCTTTGGATAGTACTCAAAACGAATTCCAACTCCAAGAAACACACCTGAATGGCCAATTGTTGATAATCCCCCTTGTTGAGACATCGAAAATCCATATCCATAATGGTAACTTTCATCTTTTCCTGGGTAAATTTCAGCATGCTTTTCATGTAGTAATTCTTTAGTTTGTTTATCTACAATTGTATGATTATTGATCGCTTTAAAATAAGTATATAAATCTCTTGTAGTAGAATAGATACCTCCTTCAGGACCTACAAAACTAGGCATCATTTTATCGTTACCTCGTCTTATACCGTCAATAAAGTCACCTTCATAATTTGTGTATGTATAACTAGTGGCGTTGTTCTGATGATCAGATAATTTATTAATATCTGAAAAATAACTTTTCATTCCAAGCGGTTCAAAAATGTTTTGCTCTACGTATTGTACAAAAGATATTAATACTACTCATAAAGCTTAAATAAATTTGAAGTTAAAAAATATTTAAAGGGTGCACATTCGGGCTTTATACCTGAATAGTAATGTGTATAAATGTCTATAACTTATCGTTCTTAAAATAGAGTAGAATTACGTAATTTTAAAAATTTACGATTTAAGGATATTTTTTGTATTGTCCATAAATTAAAAATAACATTGTTATCTCAACTGTGGTCTTATACCATTTGAATTCATAATCACCGCATATATTTAGCTTTATTCGATGATATCCATCGTTAAAAATACTCGGTGTAACCAAGGCTACAACTGCGTTTTTTACCTTGACTCTCTTCGAATAAATTCTAAATTTTATACGCCATCATCAAATACAAATGGTATTCCCCACACCTCGCTTAAAATGTAGGCACACTTTAAATTAGAAAAAAACCAAAGTTCACATTTCTCTAAAACCCACTCTCCACCTCAAAACAAACATCCTCTCCACTCATAGGATGCACAAACCATATCGCTTCTGCATGCAAACAAAGTCGCTCCCCTCGCCTACCATATAGGTCATCCCCTATGATCGGAGTGTTCAATCCGAGATGATGAGATGCGTGGACTCTCAGCTGATGTGTCCGTCCCGTAATCGGGTAAAAATAGATTCTTGTCTTCCCTTCAGATCTTGATATGACTTCATATTTTGTGCGGGCTGATTTGCCATGTTGTTCACAGACGATTTGATAAGGTCTGTTATCAAGATCTACGCGTAGTGGCAGGTTGACATATCCTTCATCTTCGATGACGATTCCATCTAAAAGTGATATGTATCGTTTCTTTACCTTTCTTGTTTTGAATTGCTCCTGCAACACTTTGTGCACTTCTTTTGACTTAGCCACGATCATAAGACCCGAAGTAGACATATCAAGTCTGTGTACGATCATAGGGCCTGTAGAGTTGGGATATTTGGCTTTGAGTCGTTCTTGTACAGAATCTGTTACAAACTTGCCTGGCACAGACATAAACTCTGCAGGCTTATTGATGACCAAGAGATGATCATCTTCATATACGGTCTCTAGTTTTTTACCTATCGCAGGATTCACCAATAATGAATTGGGATCCATATCGATACCATCCAGCATATGTCCTAATATCGGTTCACACTTCCCTCTGCAGGCTGGATAGAAATATTTATGTTTTCTACTGTTTGAGTTTGGTGGTCTACCCCACCAAAACTCTGCTAGTGCTATCGGTTTTAATCTATGTAAAAATGCATACTGAAACAACTTTGGAGCGGCACAATCTCCTGCACCTGATGGCGGCACATTTGGTATCCTATTTTTAAAAATATCAATTACATTTCTTTTTTCTTGAGCTATATTCAGGAAGTTGTATTGCTCAAACAGCCATTTCTGAAGTGCAAAAGACATAGATTTCATCTTGATCTTTCTTTCTGCGATTGGCATTGCTAATTCATCATAACTATATTTCACGAGCTGCAGCTTTTCATTGAGGAATACTGTATATTCTCTCAGTAGGAAATTATCATTAATACTCTCTTGATTGTGCTGTGCCCGTAATTCTGCATAATTATCTTCACCTAATTCCTTTTCCGCTTTCGCTCGTAATGCTTTTCTTTTTTTTTGAATGGCTTTAAGTTCTACTTTTTGCTGCTCTATCTTATCTTTGGTAATTAGCGTTTCTTCTTCTAGTTTTAATTTCCGAATGGTTAATTCTGGATGCACTTCTAGTTTGAGTATCTCCTTATTGATCTTATCCAATTTCGCACTTTCCGCTACAAAATAGCTTTCCTCCTCCAACATATCAAAGACAGGCGGCACAAAGGGAGTATGCACATTCTGATCTCCTAATTTTCCCGAAAACGCAGTTAAATATCCCAATTGATCTTTGGCATCAGAAACCACCAAGACGCCAAACATCTTCCCTAGAGCACTCTCGGCTACTTCTTCATTAAGACCAAAATCATGATTAAAATCTGTCTGAACCAACAGATACTCTTGGAGTTCACCCACAGCGCGTAATGCTATCGGATGTGGTTCATAATAAAACGGAAAGGTAAATTTTTCAGGTAGATCAATCTGAGAGATATCACTTCCAAATCTGTGTAGCTTATCACTCATCATACATGTATCAACTTACCACCCAGCTCTCTATACACTTCAAATGCTCGCTTTTTGTCTTCATCATAAGTAAAGTCGATGTATTCTTCGAAATAGGCTCGTAAGTTTATTTTCTCAGAAAGCTCTTTATTAGACTCTAGGACCAATTCGATATTATCTACGCCAAGTGCCAATGTATCATTCAGTTCATTTATCACCTCTTCACTTACATGCGGCTTCGCTATCCATACTGCAAATGCAAACGGAAGACTTGTCATTGATTGCCATTGGATCCCTAAATCGTAGGTATTTGCATAATCATTTTTTGCACCAAAAGCTTTATCCCCGATCATGAGTAAGCCTGTATTCTTTGGTAAATCATTTGCTTTGATAGATCGAGCATCTACTTCTTCGAATTTCACATCTATACCCCAGTGATGTTCGCACAATATCTTAGTGAGCAACTGAGACGTCCTACTATCTGAATCCAACCATATCGTATCCAGATTATCAATCGATTGATGTGCGTAAAGACAAACCGTACCTACCGCACCCACACATCCAATACAAAAGTCAGTAATCACCTGATAATCGTCAACCTCAAACAATGAAGCCACAGGCACTAACGCCACATCTGCCTCACCATTCACAAAATAATCCATGCACTTCGAAGGCACATCTAGGATAAGATGATATTGCTCTTTCTCCTTTTCCAGCCCATACAAAAATGGTAAGGTATTATGATAACCTACCATTGCAATATTTAATTTTTCGATTTTGTCTGTACTCAATATATTTGTGTTATTTGCTTCTTCTGTATTTCACTCATCTCCTTCAGGAGGTGATGTTTTTATGAAGAATCGCAATTATACCATTTGTTGTAATCAAAACATGAGAAAAGAGAAATTGTTATTTATAAAATTGATTATTTGTAGTTGGCACACATGTCTTACATCTCAAAGAGTGTATGACATTTATATTTTCGTAAGGCACTATTGTTTTCGCAACGCGAGAATGCTGGTAATTTGGTGGAATCGTCATATCCAAGCCACTTAATACAATTCTCATTAAAAAACATCACAAACTTTCCTTCATCCTACTATCTTCGTGCTCCCAATCAAAATTTTCTACAAAAGAAATAAAATGGTAAATAGACTTGAGGCAAAACTACATGCAATGTGTATCCACCAAATCGGAAACGCGGCGGAAGACGAAGGTGTAAAACTTTCGAACACAATTATAGAACCAGATAGTGAAGAACTAGAGTCGCTGATGATGCAGTATTTCTTTGACAATTTCAAAGATCCTGAGTTTTTTCACTTTACTTTTACATCCGATGAAATAGCGTTGAATCCTGTTTATAATTTCGCTTCTAACATATTTGATGATCCTAGCCAAATATTGGAGCAGTCGGTGAAGATTGCTAGACATCTATACGAGAAATCTTCTCATCCGAATATCAAATCTGGGGATCTACTTACGGCATATATCACAGATGTGCTGATCGATGATGAGATGGTGAATGCAGTCGCTATATTCAAATCAGAAAGTAAGGATGCTTTCCTTAAACTGAATCATGAAGATGGTAACTATAGGATCGACTTTGAAAATGGTGTAAATATTGAGAAACTAGATAAGGCTTGTCTGATCTTCGAAACAGAAAGAGAAAAAGGATTGAAGCTTTGTATTATCGATAAATCAAATAGAAATAAAGAGGCACTATATTGGAGAGATGAATTCTTAAATGTAAAATCGAGAGAAGACAATTATCATGCAACGACTCAATATATCTCACTGACCAAGGCGTACGTCAAAGAAAGGTTAAAACATGATGATAATGCGACCAAGATAGATGAAGCAGAGATCATGCACCGTTCTAAAGAATATCTCAAAAATGTAGAGACATTTGATAGGTCAGAATTTGAAGATCAAGTATTCAAGAGTGAGCCGATGAAAGCTTCTTTTCAGGACTTTAGTGATGATTTCGAAGCAGAGAGACAAGTAAAACTGAAGGACAATTTTGAGATATCCTCTTATGCTGTACAAAAGAAAACAAAATCATTTCGGTCCGTTATAAAACTAGATAAGAATTTTCATGTTTATGTTCATGGAGATAGAAATAAGATAGAAAGAGTAGAAGATACTGATGGTACAAAATACTATAAACTCTACTTCGAGTCGGAAACTTAAATAATAACATTCAGAGAATAATATATAAATGCGCATAATCTTAAATATCACTTTTTTACTTCTTACTATTTCCATGTATGGACAAGCTATCCGTATAGATGGTAACTTCGATGACTGGGCAGATATAGATCCTATTTTTGTGGACGATACCAATGATGGCCAAAGCAATGGCATTGATCTAGAAAAAGTGTGGGCCTATAATGATCAAACATTTCTTTATTTCCGTTTCGAACTTAATAAAGAGATCAATCTTCAGGAAAATAATGACTTGGCTATCTACTTGGATTATGATAATGATATCAATACTGGTTTCAAGATAAATGGAATTGGAGCTGAAGTGAGAGTTTTCTTTGGAGATCGACAAGTTATATTGACAGTTGGTAACGATACAGAGTTTGTCAATTTTTGGCCTATTCGGTTGAATGTATCTCCTTCCGTGAGTGGTACCGAGTTTGAGATTGCTGTATCACGTTCGATAAGTGAGTCAGGGCTAAACATTACAGCTGATAATATAATATCTATCCGTTTAGAAGACAATGGATTCAATGGTGATGAAGCTCCGGGTGACCTTGGTGGTATTGATTACAATGTAGATAATTCAATAATCACGGAGAGACCAGAATTTGACTTAGATATAGATCCGAATTCTACGTTCAGGTTTATGACTTACAATATAGAAAATGATCAGCTTTTTGAGCCATTTAGAAAGCAAAACTTCCGTAGAATATTCCAAGCAATCAATCCTGATGTGATTGCACTCCAAGAAGTAAGAGACTTCAACAGCAGTGAGACAATGGCACTGATAGAAGAGTTTTTACCAGGTACGTGGTATCATAAGAAACATGGATTTGATATAGTAACACTTAGTAGATATCCGATCAACTTCAGTGAAAACATTAATGGAAATGCAGCTTTTTACTTGGATATAAATGGCAAGGAAGTATTACTGGTAAATTGTCATCTCCCATGTTGTGATAATAATTCAGACAGACAAGGAGAAGTGGACGGGATTATGCGTTATATCAGAGAAGCTAGAGAAGGCAATGAAGATTACCCTTTACCAGAAGATACACCTGTCATCATTGCAGGTGATATGAATTTCGTTGGTAATAACGATCAACCTAATACTTTTCTGACAGGTGATATTTTTTCAAACGGAACCTATGGAGAGGACTTCATTCCTGATTGGGATGGTACTAATTTTGAAGATTTAGATGCTTCCTCTACTGGTACTTTTGGCAACTTCACTTGGGTCAATCCATTTGGATCCTTTTTTCCTGGTAAGTTGGACTGGGTTATTTATACTGGATCACAGATGAAAGTTCAGAATTCATTTGCCCTATGGACTTCAGCATTAACCCCGTCAGAATTGAATGAATATAACCTATCTAGCGAAGATATACTGAATGCTGCGGATCATCTTCCCGTTGTGGCAGATTTTAATTTCTCTACCGTAAGCACAGAAGATTTCGTATCTATTGATGTAAAAATATACCCTAATCCAGTTTCAGACAAAATGTATATCCAATTAGGAGAAACGCTATCTTCTAAATTCACAATTTACAATGCAGAAGGAATAAGAATCAAGACAATCACAAATGACGAATCTAATATTCAGGTTTTAGATTTGAATGAATTGAATGTAGGTCAGTATTATATCTTATTCCAAAATGGGAAAGGTAGAATGGCAAAGGAGTTTAGTAAAATTTAATTTAGGACAAAATATCCTTCTTAGTGCTATTTTACTTTTCTTGCAAGTTTTATATTATCTATTTTTTTTAAAGGTTGGGGCCGTATTTGATGATTCGAGGTTATCAATTTTATATGTAAAAATATAACTATCCCGTCCATTCTGAGATATTGCATACTTTCGAGAGTTATCAGTAATAGAACTAATTGGTCCGTTAGCTATAATAATAACTGTGTCCAGTTCCGAAATATCCCATTTGATTTTGTAATTAATTTAAAATCCATCATTACTTGTCCATCTACCTATATTGTAAAAATTACAAGTCATAATCTCATTATTACCGATGGTTTTGGACCGAATAATTCTCGTTAATATACCCATTGGCCTATCAGGTTCTCTTCTATAGCTAATTCTTCAGAACATGAAATTCCTAACACCAAAGAAATGAATATTAGTATAATGCGGTTATTCATGATTATTCGTTTAATGTTATAGTAGACGATAATATTATTTTTTGATAAAACATATTAGCACATAAGATGCAATAATCTACGTTCTTGTAAATATGATATTTTCGAACAGCTCCATTGCTAGAAGAGTATCTATATTCGGGATAGAGTATTGGAAATTTAAAGTAAAAGTGTTTTCACTTCTATCAGAAACACTATAGATTCTGGTTTTATCATACAAAAGTGATTCAAATGTACTAAGTCTGGTGATTGCTAGTTTGCTACCACTACTTTGAAAATCCCACTCAAAATTAACTTTTGGAACTAGTTCAGACTCAGACACCCATACTCCTTTCTCATTTTCATTGAATTCCATTGTTCCTTTAGTATCATTCTTCGAAAACGATGAACTTGTAGAAAAAAAAACTCGTTCATAAATCCATTCACCAATTAATTTATCTTCCTGTGTTATCTCTTTAGAGCATGATATTCCAATCAATAAGAAAAGTAAAAGTGTAATACAATTTTTCATGGCTAATCGTTCTTACTATCATTTGCGATAGCTTTTAAGTATATAATTTGTTTATCCTTATCAAAGTTATAGAAACTATTTCCTCGTTAATATTATATTTTCAAATCTAGTAAATGACTCAATAGGTTCAAGAATACTAGTCAATGAATCAGTAGAAACAAGAATATTGTGCGCTGAAACATGAAAAGTAAATGTAAAACCATCTTCCCCATCCTGCTTCATCTCATATATCTGACTTGTACTAAAACTTGAAAATTGTTCAAGTACAACTCGAGTTATTGATATTTTCGAATCCATTCCCTGCAGATCCCATTCAGTTTAAATTCCGAAGTTAAATCCATCATCGCTTATCCATGTTCCCGTTTCATCTTCATTAAATGTCATAACACCTCTAGTATCAGGATCTTCGAAAGTAGACTCAGAAGAAAATGTCTCTCGTTCATAAATCCACTCTCCTACTAAATCATCTTCAACAGTTCGACCTTCAGAGCAAGAAAATCCTATTAATAGAGAGAGACACAAAAGCTTAATATAGTTTTTCATAGATATGCCAATTAAGTTTATTCGTTTATTAAGTCTTGGATATGCAGCATGCCAATATACTTATTATCTGCATCTATAACGAGCAGTTGGTTGATATTGTATTCTCCCATGATATGTAGCGCATCTTTTGAAACTGTATCTCCAAGGATTGATTTTGGGTTAGAAGTCATAATATCACTAGCCACTATTCCAGATATGTCAATATTTGTTTCGATCATTCTTCTTATATCTCCATCTGTGATTATGCCCGCTATATTTTCATCATTGCCAATAACACAGCATGCGCCTAGTTTATTAGATGATATCGTATAGATTACTTTCTGTAGTGGATCATTTAGTGCTACACTTGGTTTAGTATGTTGAGCTGCAATACTTTCCACAGTAGCTAATTGCTTGCCCAATGTCCCTCTTGGATGCAGTTTACCAAAGTCCTCAGAAGTAAATGAATGCATTTGCTGCAGCGCAATAGAAATACAATCACATATAGCCAAATGAGATATTATACTCGATGTGGGAATGATATTCTCCTCATCGGCCTCTACAATCCCAGGAATGCAAATGCTGATAGTACTTTTCTGTGCTAGATAAGAATTAGGAATATTACAAATTCCAATTGTAGGAACTGACGTAGACTTTACATAAGTCAGTAATTCAACAACCTCCTTGGAACCTCCACTTTTGGAAATAAATATCACAATGTCCTCCTTATCTATAATACCCACATCTCCATGCATAGCATCTCCAGCATGCAGGAAGACAGCAGAAGTCCCTGTAGAATTCAGCGTAGCGACGAATTTTTGAGCGACAAAAGCACTCTTACCTATTCCAGAAACGATTACTTTGCCTTTAATTTTAAAAATAAATGAAATAGCTTTTGTGATTTCTGACTTATCCATTTCAAATAAACTGTCTATAGCCATTTTCTCGGCACTTAGCACACTATCTATTATTTCTGGTACAACTATATTTTTTTTCACTTAGAAATGGTTATCTTCGCACACCAAACTGAGAATGCGACCTAAAAGTATGGTTTTTTACCTATTATTTTAGTGCGCAGAAAAAATAATACCCCCCTCCAAACTATTGATTGCAATAAATTATAAGTATTCAATTAAGAATCGTGAAAAATAATTATTGAGGTCAATTCGTATATGCATACATTTCCATTTCTAATTATTAGTAGATATGGCTAGTATTGAATAAATTAAACATATAAAGTCAAAAATTCTCCTTAACTTAAAGTTGTATTAAGGCGACTGTTAGAAACAAAAAACATATCAGCACAGCTGAACATAAATTATGGCAAGTAAACAATTTGACCTCGATAAAGAACTCGAAACATATTTTGGCTTTAAAGGCTTTAAATCAGAGCAAAAAAAGATAATAGAAAGTATTTTGAATGGTATAGACACATTTGTCATCATGCCAACCGGCGGTGGTAAATCTCTTTGCTACCAGCTACCAGCAATTTTACTTCCTGGTTGCGCTATTATCATTTCTCCATTGATTGCTTTGATGAAAAACCAAGTAGATTCTATCAGGGGATATAGTAGTAATGAGAAGATAGCTCATTTCCTTAATTCTTCTCTCAACAAAGGGCAGATGAGAGAAGTAAAACAAGATATTTCTGATGGCCATACGAAGTTGTTATTTGTGGCTCCAGAAACATTAACAAAGGAGGAAAACATAGAATTCTTCAAGAACAGCAACATCTCTTTTGTAGCTGTCGATGAAGCGCACTGTATTTCAGAATGGGGTCATGACTTCAGACCAGAATACAGAAGGATCAAAACTATGATCAAGGGCATCAATTCTGAGATCCCCGTTATGGCACTTACCGCTACAGCGACTCCTAAGGTACAAACCGACATTGTCAAGAATCTTGACATGGAAAATGAGAATATTTTCATTACTTCATTTAATAGGGATAATCTCTATTATGAGGTTAGGCCTAAGAGAAAAAAAGAACAAACAATAAAGGAAATAGTCCAGTATATAAAGACTATGCCCGGCAAATCAGGCATCATTTACGTACAGGCTAGAAAAACTACAGAAGAGATAGCCAAAGTACTTAATGTCAATGGGATAAATGCACTACCTTATCACGCAGGATTAGATCAAAAAACAAGATCCGCTGCACAAGATGGATTCCTAATGGAAGACTGTGAGGTTATTGTAGCTACGATTGCATTTGGCATGGGTATAGACAAACCTGATGTAAGATTTGTGATTCACTTCGACATACCGAAGAGTATAGAAAACTACTACCAAGAAACAGGTAGAGGTGGAAGAGATGGATTACCTGGTAAGTGCTTGGCATTCTACTCATATAAAGACATCCATAAGCTAGAAAAATTCCTTCGTGACAAGCCTGTTGCAGAAAGAGAATTAAGTGCTCAATTGATGGAAGAAATCATAGCTTATGCTGAAACTAGTAGCTGTAGAAGACATTTCCTATTGCACTATTTTGGCGAAGACTATCCTGTCGAAGATTGTAATGATCTTTGTGATAATTGTAAGCATCCTAAAGAAGAAATAGCAGTAACGGCTGAAATGAAATTGGCCTTGGAGGCTATCCTAGCATTAAATGAAAACTATACGGTAAAACACTTAGTAGATTTCGTTATGGGAAAACCTACAAAGGACATGAAAGATTTCAAGTTCGATAAAAAACCTCTATACGGAAAAGGAACTGGCAAAGATGATATCTTTTGGAATTCGATTTTTAGACAAGGAATCTTGAAAGACTTCATCTTTAAAGAAATAGAACAATATGGACTTCTTAAATTAACTGATAACGGAAGAGCATTTCTCAAAAAACAATTTGATGTAAAAATTCCTCTAAATAAAGACTTCACTAATCAATCTCAAGATGTAGTAATCACTAATACAGGTGGCGGCATCGCATTGGATAGTCTATTGATGGGTATGTTAATGGATCTTAGAAAAAGAGAAGCTAAAAGGTTGGATATCCAGCCATGGATCATATTCCAAGAGCCATCTCTACAAGACATGGCAACCTACTACCCTGTCAGTAAAGAAGATATGCTTCAAATTTCTGGTGTAAATACTGGAAAGGCTGTTAAATATGGTAAGCCATTCATTGAACTCATCAAAGAGTATGTTGAGGAATATGATATCGACAGACCTGCAGAATTCGTAATGAAGCAGGTAGCTAATAAATCTAAACATAAAGTAGCAATCATTCAAGGTATAGATCGTAAGATGCCTCTTTTTGATTTAGCTCAGAATGCTGACATGTCTTACGAGGAGTTATTAGAAGAGCTCAATGTTATAGCTGACGGAGGTACTAAACTGAACATCAACTACTTTATTGAAGACGAGGTAGATGAAGAAGTAATTGAAGAAATCTTTGATTATTTCCATGAAGCAAATTCAGCAAGTATAGAAGAGGCATTTAACAGTCTAAAAGATGATGATATTACGATCGATGAGATTCATCTTGCTAGGATTAAGTTCATGAATGAAGTTGCTAATTAAGCCTATAAAAGATCTACTTTTTGAAGCAAATATTAATCATAAACGGCCCAAACCTTAATCTACTAGGTAAACGCGAACCCGAAATATATGGCAATCTATCCTTTGAGGAATACTTCAAGGTATTGGTTGATAGGTATTCTGAAATGGCTACCCTATCCTACTATCAGTCCAATCATGAGGGAAATCTAATAGACAAGCTACAAGAAGTCGGCTTTGGTATCGATGGTATCATTCTTAATGCTGGTGGTTATACACATACGAGCATAGCACTTGCTGACTGTGTGAGTGCTATCGTCTCTCAAGTTATAGAAGTTCATATTTCTGATATAACAAAAAGAGAACCGTTTCGTAAGCATTCTTATTTAGAGCCCGTATGTACAACATCCATAATGGGTCACGGGCTGAAAGGATATGATATGGCCATAGATTTTTTAATTAAATAACCCAAATATCTAATTTCCATAGTACTTTAGGTCTGTTCCGTCGATATTTAGCGGTTTCGGAAACTGTAATTTATAAATGGTAGTTCTGTTTATATACCAACTAAAACTATGAAAAACTTACTATCTTTTAATTTCTTACTCTTTTCTTTTCTTTTTGTCTCTATTACTCTATCTAGCCAAGACTTCACTATATCCAACTATGATATAGAACTAGATATCAATACAGATGGCTCACTCAATGTGGAAGAAACGATTGACCTCAACTTTTCAAAGAAAAAAAGAGGAATCTATAGATCCATTCCTTATGAGTATTCAAAGGATGGCGAGTCTATTAAATTGGGCATCACAGATATAAAAGTAGATGGGTATAAGTATAAAATATCCAGAAAAAATGGTGCGATTGAAATTAAGATTGGCGATAAAAACATCTTTCTTGAAGGAAATCAAACTTATCGTATATCCTACAAAATAGAAAACGGAATACAAGACTACGCAGAGCATCAAGAACTATACTACGATCTCATCGGCAGTGAATGGAAAGCTGAAATAGCTAAACTTAATTATCAGATCAACTTACCTCGTAACATAGGCATAAGCCTTAATGATCTGAAAGCTACTTCGGGTTATAAAAATCAAAATAATAGTGGTCTATCAATAAAACAAACGAATCCAACTACAATCCAAGGAACAACCACTAGAAAACTAAAAAAAGGAGAAGGCGCTACAATAGCTATAAAGTTGCCTAAGACATATCTATCTGTTGCTGAACTTGCAAGCAATGGATACAGACAAGAGCTGATCAAGGAAGAGAAGGACCGAGTTCCTCAAAATCCATGGCTGGCATTAATCCCTGTTGGATTCTTTGCTTTTTTCATTGACATATGGAGGCGACTATTCGGTGGAAAATATAAACCAACTGATCAAGAAACTTACTCTTATCCACCTGAAGGTTTAACCTCTGCTCATGTAGGTGCATACATTGATCAATCCGCCAATACTCGAGATATTGTATCCCTTATTCCCTATTGGGCAAGTGAAGGTTTTCTTGAAATGAAAAACATAGGAGACGATACACTACTTACTAAACTCAAAGAACTACCAGAAGAATATCCTAGTTATGAGCATCTGATTTATAACGAATTATTCAAAAATGGTGACTTAAAATCAATGTCTAGCTTAAAGGAAAAATTCTATATCACATTGCATAAAGCAAAAAGTGACCTTTCTAAAGAAGTGCATGGACAAGGATATTATAAAGAAGAATTCATCTACTGGTTCAGAACGTGGAGACTGATAATTTTCCCATTAGCAATGACAACACTAGGAGTGATTTCTATGGTTGCATTTAGTCAGACCCCTATAGGCATTGCCTTTATTGCTATAGGCTTAGCTGGCCTCTTTTTTGGCTTAGGAAAATTACCTTTATCAGATCATGGTAAGGAAGTTAAATATAAATTGGATGGTCTTAAAATATTCTTAGAAGACGTTCCTGAATCTGAAATTGAAAGCATAATCAAAGATGATCCAAAATACTTTGAAAAGATGTTGCCATTCGCAGTTGCATTTGGTATAGAAAAAGGATTCATCCCGAAATTCGAAAATACGATGCAGTATATGCCGCTATGGTATACAACAGTAGGAGGCACTAGATCATTTAGTAGTTTCCAAAGTGGATTTTCTACAGAAACTATATCTTCTGCATTTTCAACTATACCACAGGCAGCAGGTGGTTCTTCATCAGGTGGTGGATTTAGTTCTGGCGGAGGCATGGGAGGCGGAGGTGGAGGAAGTTGGTAAATATTATATGACTAAAAGAAATTAATCCTAGCTTCTGGACTACCTTCTTTAACCGGCCACAACCTCTCCACAGCTTGAATCCTATAATCAAAGATTTCCTTTAATTGACTCCTTACCATGATCGTATTAGCAATCTGTCCGAGTACGCCTAGAGGTATTCCATAATTGACAATATCGCGCATCATCACACCTCCTTCTACTTCTTCAAAGTGATGTTGGTGGTGCCACATATTGTAAGGACCGAATCTTTGTTGATCTATGAAATAGGACTTATCTTTTACATGTGTAATCTCCGTACACCATCTCATTCCAATGCCTAATAACGGGGTGACTATATAAGTAATGAGCATTCCAGGATACATCTTTTCATTTGACTTTGAAGTGATCACAAATCCCATATGATCCGGAGTGATTTCTTTTAGATTCCATGAAGAAGAAAAGAACCCCCATGCTTCATCTATAGAAATTGGAATAAATTGTTCAGTTTCTATTCTATACAGTTTCTGAAAAATAGCCATTAAATATTTTAATTAAGAGTTACATTAATATGTACTTTTCTTCAAACAACTATCTATAGAATATGTTGGAGTAGTGCGTATTATTTTGTAAACAACTCAGTAATCAAACTATCTCTATTAAACTGGTTATAGTTGGTTTGACAAGCACCAATACCACTAGCCATCATACTTACACAGTCTCCCTTACCATCTCTAGAATCATCATGACCCAACATGAGAAAACAATGGCCCAGTTCATGAAACATAACGTACTCTCGCTCCAAATTAGTCGCTGTTCGCCAGTATGGCTTATCTAAAAATATTTGTGGATTCTCCTCATTCCCTGCATTTCGTTTACATGCACCTAGCACTCCAGAGTCTGGTATGTTTTGCAAATAGCCTTCTATTTGAGCTACTGCATTATCAAAAACAATCCCTCTCAATGCCGCTTCTTCCTTAAATGATTCATAATATGGAATCAACTCTCCATTAATAGGTACACCGTCAACTTTCTTAGTACATGACGAAACTAATAAACCTAAAAAAAGGCAAGAAGATATAACTCGTAAAACCATAATAACCAATTTAATTTGAATCCATCAATGATAGAACCCTGACTCTATCATAAACATAACGCAATATACTAACCTTTAGATTATCGCAAAAGCTACTTTTGTAAATCTTTACGACATAATTTGACCTATTCCACTAATTCTCAATGATCTCCAATGTCACTATAATATTCTTAGATACCGGTGTATGTGTAATCGCATGAACATGATCTATAGGCACTAGAGGATTAGCTTCTGGAAAATATGCCATTAAATTTCTTGAAGGAATATCATATGGCACTATCTGAAAATTATAAATACTTCTTCTTTCACCTTTAAATTCACTATGAACATTAACCACATCCTTCGATTTCAAACTCATGGATTTCATATCATCTTGATTCATGAAAATGATATTTCTACCATTTTTCACTCCTCTATATCTATCATTTAATCCGTACAATGTCGTATTGTATTGATCATGAGCTCTAACTGTACCTAACTGAAATTCTCCATCAGCTAAATGATTGACAGGTAATTCATTGACCGTAAAAATAGCTTTCCCCGCTTTAGTTTTAAATTTCCTTTCTTTCACCCCATTTGGCAAATAGAATCCACTTTTTTGCCTTACTCTATCATTATAATTTTCAAAACCGGGAATAACCTCCTCGATCTTATCTCTAACATTGTCATAATTATTTTCATAGCTGCCCCAATCAATATTCACATTGGTAGACTCCTTAAAAAGAGCATCACCTATACCGCAGACTACCGCTACTTCGCTAATCTGCCTATCTGATTTGGGAGCAAGCACCCCTTTCGAATTTTGCACTATTCCCATACTATTCTCAGTACTCACAAATTGATATCCTGATTCTTGCATATCTATTTCCGATCTACCAAGTACAGGTAAAATCAGGGCTCGTTTACCGTGTACTATATGTGACCTATTAGGCTTAGTAGATACATGTACTGTTAGATTGCATTGGCGCAATCCCCCTGCACAATAATCGGTATCAGGCGCAGCGGACACGAAATTACCCCCCATTCCTATAAACACCTTTGCTTTGCCTTCATGCATGGCTTTTATAGCTGGGACCGTCGCATATCCTTCTTCTCTAGGAATTTTGGTGTCAAATGCCTTTTCAAGATTTGACAAGAATGGTTCTCCCATCTTTTCCCAAATACCCATTGTTCTGTCTCCTTGTACATTACTATGACCTCTCACTGGACAAACTCCTGCTCCAGCCTTACCAATAGAACCTCTCAACAATAACAAATTTACAATCTCTCTGATCGTCTCTACTCCGTTCGCATGTTGCGTAATTCCCATTGCCCAGCAGATAATCATATTCTTACCGGCACAGATTAGGTCCACAGCTTTAACTATCTCCAATTCAGATATTCCAGAATCAACGATACATTGTTGAAAATCTATTTTTCTTATATCATTTATAAATTCATGATATCCAACAGAATACTCTTTGATAAATTCATGATCAAAAATTCCACCATCAGCATCTTCCCTTTGCAGTAATAAATAGATAATAGCTTTAAGAAGGGCCATATCTCCATTGATCCTGACATGAAGATATAAATCGGTCAAGTCTACCCCACCAAACAGGAGACGCAGTGGCTTTTGTGGGTTTGTGTATTTTATTAATCCAACTTCTTTGAGCGGATTCACAGATATTATTTTTCCACCATTCAATTTACAATTTTCGAGCGCTGTGAGCATCCTAGGATGATTAGTACCTGGGTTTTGCCCAATTACCATAATCAGATCTGCATTATGAATATCCTCCAATGTCACTGACCCTTTTCCTATACCGAGCACTTCCGTCAGTGCCGCTCCAGAAGTCTCATGGCACATATTTGAGCAATCAGGGAGGTTATTAGTTCCATAAGCTCTAGCCAGTAGACCATACATAAATGCAGCTTCATTACTAGTTCGTCCGCTGGTATAGAATAATGCTTCGTTAGGATCATTGAGTGCATTGAGTTCTTCAGCAATAATCTGAAATGACCTTTCCCAAGTCGTCTCTTTGTAATGTGTACCTCCCTTTTCTAATAGCATAGGATGTGTAATCCTCCCCGCTTTCCCAAGTTCGAATTCTGTCATAGCTGCAAGCTCATCAATAGAATGCTTGGCAAAAAAGTCTGGACCTGCCTTAGTACTGGTAGCTTCTTCTACCAAAGCTTTGATACCGTTCTCACAATATTCTCCAAGAGCTGACCTCTCATCATCAGGATCAGGCCATGCACATCCTGCACAATCAAAACCAGATTTCTGATTCATTTTGAGAGATGCTTTTAATGCATCAGGCATATCCATATACTTCCCCATCTGCTGAATAGAACCAATAATGGCGGGAAAACCAACCGATGTTTTCGGCGCACCTTTTATTGATAGACCTTTATTTGTGTTTGGGAATCTTTCGTTTAATGATTTGGCCATAAGTATCTATTATTGACTTTATTTATCAAAGCTAATAAAATTTCTATCTCATCCATTTAGTAATGGCGAAAAAATAAGTTGCTCATATAAGGCTAGAGGTTTTGTTTATAATCGAGTCGCAAAAAGCGGCGCTATGCAGTGCATAATGAGTATTTTTTTTTAAGAAGAATAAGGACAAAAGATCAGCATCAAATAGATAAGTTATTTTTCATCATTACTTAACTCAATGAAATTACAATATTAGACAAGTCATGTTTTTATAAAAAAAATTATAATCGCTAATTATAAAAATACTTCTCCCTATTTCTACTTGATATTGGGCAGAATTGAAAATAAATGACTTTACAAATTTAAAAATAAGAATCGTGCAACTAGTTTTATATCACAATGAGGGCGAAATGTGAAATTCTAAAAAATATTTATCAAAAAATAATAAATAATTCAACTCTCAAATTCCTCTATTTCAAGCACTTATTTTCACAACACAGGATGCTTCATATTTAAGTCAATAATTTTCTAATTTAATATTAGGATAATAAAATTATAGACATATATTTGCATCGCTTTAGGAAACAAAAGCAAACCTAACTGGCCCGTTCGTCTAGGGGTTAGGACGCCAGGTTTTCATCCTGGTAGCAGGGGTTCAAATCCCCTACGGGCTACAAGCTTTCGAGCTAAATCCCCACGAGTTAAGAACTTGTGGGGATTTTTATTTTTGGTAACACCTATTTAACACCAGTATAAAATATTACGCCTTTTTAGTTCTTTTACATTTCAATGATCCATATCGCTCAGATTAGAAGAAGAAATGAAGATATTCTTGCTCATATTGATGCTGAGTAGTATTTATCATTTTAAATATTCGCTTAAAGGTCTCTGGAATAGGTTCATAGATATTAGCTAGAACTGATCTCTCAACTCCATATAAGAGTACAGACTTAGACCCAATTGACTGATTATGAAAATCTTCCTTAGCATTCATAAGCATCATCAAGAAGTCATCTCTTTTAAGTGTGATGATAAAGTCTTGATATTGATCTACAGTAAAAGGATCAAATCGCTCCCCAAACGATTGTTGAATGTTTACTAGCTTATTATCATACTGACGATTACTTACAAATCTTAAGAGGTTCTGCACCTCAATAAGATCATTGTATTTCCCTATTGTAGGAACAAGAACGATAAAAACATTAAGAAGATCAGTAAACTGGAAATCAACTTCTAACTTACTTCCACTTAAAAAACTAGGATTATACTGAGAATATGATTTCATCGTATGGTTATAAAACACTTCAAGCTCTTCATCAGATTGATAGATACCTTCTTTAGGATGATGATAGAAGTGTCGTTGTGCGAGCTTAAGAGCATGCATAAAGAGATCTTCGTTCTTCTTGATATTAACTTGCTCTTCAATAAGTAATTCGTTCTTAAATATTAAGTTAAGCTTAAGTAGTTCTATTTTAGCGAAGGCACTAGGACTCTTCTTTATGTAAAGATGAAATATAGCATTCAATTTAATATGGTAGGTTGTACCTCCAAATTAATTCTTATTTTTTAGTTCATAAAACATCTCTTTCGATTTTATAGGTTTGATTTGCTTAATTATGATATTGTAGGAACTGAGCTAGTTCCTTTTTGGATATGATATAATAGTTTTCCAAGACAAAAATAACGCATACATGCTCTAATATCCAAATCTTTAACACTTCACCTTTGAGCGGTGATAAATATTAAAGACGAAGCGTACTTAAAGGCATTCGGAATGAACCTGAGAAAGATTCGTAAGGAGAAAGGTTTATCACAAGAAAAACTAGCTTATAAAGCTGATCTTAGCTTATCTCAGATAGGAAGAATTGAACGTGGAGAAGCAAATCCCACAATATGTACAGTTAAGATTATTGCAGAAGCGTTGAATGAAAGTCCTTATAAACTCTTTATACCATAATTAAAGTATTCCCAGGTCTTTAACCGTAAGTACACTTTCAATAATATCTGGATTCCCAAAAAACTTAGAAGGAATATAGAACTGATCTAAATCATTATGAAGCTCAGGAACAACAGCTCTTGAATCTTCTCCGGTAATATCTTCGATACTTTGTTTCACACTCTCAAAATCATTTGGATGAACCATAACCTTAATTCTTTTAACAGAGTTTAAGGTTTTCATAAGTAGCTTGATATCTACATCTCTATTAAAATACGGAAAGCTATATCCAATTATTACTAACTCATCTGTACTTGAAAGAATCCCTTCCGCTAGTTCAATTGCTCTAAGTTGATTTGCTCCTTTTTCCCAAGCAAAATTCAATGCGAACTCTCTATTCTTTAGTATTTCATCACTAAAACTAGCTAGAATTGATTTGTAAATATTATCTTTTGCTCTATCAAATAAAAAAGTCTCCTTGTTAATATCGTAATACTGGTGAGCTGACCCATTTAGCTTAATGACTTTACCATTTTTTGCACCTTCCCTCGGAAATACACCTAACCTTTCTTGACATTGATGTATTGATTTATCACTATAGTTTTGATACCCCATCTCAAGCTGATGATCATAGTTCCAAGATATAATATTTACATTTTCAGGAAGCTTCAGTTCTTTATCTAACAATGAAGCAAAGAAAACATCATATCTATAATCCAAAACTGTATTAATATGGTTGACTTTATCTTTATGTGTCAATGGATCTTTTCCAGAGATCTTAAATGAATAACTGTTTGTAATAATCTTCTGTTTATCTTCTGATTGTTCAAAAGCAAAATATAATGCTAAGAACCTTTTTAAATCATTAAGCTTCTTATCCTCATTTCTCAAGTACAACTTCCTTGCATATGTATCAATAGTTCTATGCTGTATCGCTTCGTAGAAAACAGGTCTAAAACTTTTTAAGAAATCTATACAGTCCTCATGCTCTTTATAGTATTCAGTTCTATTAAGATGAAGAATGTTGATTGGTCTTTTCCCATCTGGATTAGGTAGACTTTCATCAAAGAACATTTCTAAAAACAGCTTCATCCTTTCATTCAATGTATTAACCACTGGAATTGAATGATAACTTGCTCCAGCTCCTAAGAGGTAAGTAACTTTGTAAGGGTCCATTATGTTATTTATTAAAATGATAAAAATTAAGCTATTGATTCATTGAATGCCCTTGAGGTTAAATTACATTTTGAATGATTATGCCTAATCATTTTATCACGATTAAAGTTGAAGTTCTATTATCTATTCTAACCTCTTTAAATCTTTTTTGAAAGGATTGCCCTAGTAGTAGTTCTGATTCAATTGGACCAACAGAAGCTAATACATCATTAACCTCTATATCTCCTAATTTCAAGGATCTAATTATAAAAGTTTGACTTTCAATGGTCGTACCATCTGCAATAATATAATTCTTCACTGACCTTAAGTCACTTGATTTAATTTTATCCATCCGAACAAGAGTTTTAAAGACATCTAATGGAATTAATATATCTGAGGCTCCACTATCATAGATAAAGTCAATTTTAAGGGACTCATTGATTATAATTGGGATTTTATATACTCCATTTACCGCCTTCAACTTAAACTCATTCTTACTGCTACTAACATATTTTTCTCTTTCTATAGAGTTTATAAGCATTAACTCTTCATCACTACAACTATAGTCATAATCTAGTAATGGGTCATAAAGTAATTCTTTAACATTTGGATTCTCAAAATTGGTATTTGATATATTATAAGTAGCAATTACATCTTTATAAATCGTACAAAATTGAGCATCTGAATCATCTAAAAGTTCATAATAGTTCACCTCAATATATTTGAATACAAGAAAGGCTATAATATCAGTTTTCTTTATATTAAGAGTTTTCGTTTGAAAAAATGCTGTTTTAATATCTTTTGTTGCTACAAGCAAGTTCTTAATTAGTATAAGATCATTTGTTTCAGCAATCCTTTGCTGCTCTTGATAATGCTCTAGTAACCTTAGTGTTGTTCTTATTTCATAGTCTTGTTCAATCATTTGATCAACAATTGCTACTTTTCTTAGAAGAGAATTATTTCCACTAAAAATGTATTGAGCTATTTTATTATCTACCTTACCCCTACTAGCAACATGTTGAGAAATAGAAAAGTTATCAAGCTCATTGTGGATATGAAAACTAGAAGAATAAATTTGACTATTTACATCCGACGTAATATAAATAAGGAGTATCAGAAATAAAAAACCTTTAAGTAAGAATTGGTTTAGTCGTAAATGATTGTACATAGCCTATTTTTAATAATTTAATCACGTGCTAGTAAAAGCTCATAAACAATTGTTCTACTAACACATAGCTTCTAGCCTTGAATATCAGATTCAGGATCAAAATCCTCTAATATTTTATTTTTCAATGATTCATCATCCAGTAAAGATAAATCAGGAATATCAAATTCTTTGTTTAACTCCTTATATTCTTCTTGAAACTTTCCTAACAATGAATGCAAATAAGGTATAGCTTCTTCAACACTATTGCTTAAATCTAAATCCTTCTCTACTTGATATTCACCATCATAATAGCGAGTTAAGTAAGTTCTGCCATCCCGACTTATTTGATTGAATAATAACCTAATAAAAAGATCTTGTCTATTTAAATCATGTTGTATAATAATAAAATAATTATTATTACGATCTGAAGGCTTCATTTTCTCAATGGGTTCTAAATTCTTCCAAGAGAGTGCCCCTTGACCAATAAAAGATCTACGATGAATCCCTAAATTTGTTCTTTCCATTTTTATCAATTTAGTTTTATATAATTCCTATCCTAAACCTCTTCAACCTATCTGACTCCTCCTTAAACTTTGGTGCTAGACTCTTCAAGTATCCCCAATACAACTTACTATGATCTCTGTACTTCGTATGAGCTAGTTCATGGAGTATTACGTAATCTATGAGATCATTTGGTAGCGTTGCTGTGTACAAGCTTAGATTTAACGTATTCTTCTTACCTAGACTACCCCATCTTGTTTTACTCTTTCTTATGGTTACTCTAGGGATGTTGATATTATGAATCTTAGCTAGTTCTTGTGCTCTCTTAGCAACGTTTCTTTTACACCACTCCTTCATCTTGGGAGAAATGATGTGTTCTATGATATGAGATTGTTGTGATTCTGAGAAAACAGCTACTTTAGGAGAATGGACCAAAAGGTAATTATCCGTTTCTTGTATCACTGTGACCTCTGAAATATCAGCTTTTCTAAAATCTATGGTTACGTCCTGAAACTTATAGGTGAAGTGAGGTTTGAAGATAGTGAACTCTTGTTCTACTTGATCCATCTTAGCGACTTCCCTTATTATCCAATCAATATTTTGCTCAACTGTAGATTCAGCTTGTACAAGGGAGATAGCATGTGGTATACTCACCTTAACAGGAGTAAACGGCTTAACAGTAATATTAATACTCTTAGCTTTGGTACTTGACTTGTACCATACTTCACCAACTTGTTTATGTTTAGTAATGGTATCTATCATTTATAATGTACTTCTATATACTTCAATAACTCCTTAGCATAACTAGATAATTCACTAGGATTTATACTAATGCGCTTATCTTCTCCTGAATTGATGGCTAAAAACTTAATAAGTTGTCTTTGGATCTCAGCTATTACAGAATCTTGTAAATGCCACTCCTTCCTGTCTATAAGCTTACTTAGTAACTCATCTATCTCTAAAGCTACATCGTTGATATGTTCCTCACCTACTCTAGTATCTAGGATTTGCTTTATCGCTCTTATTCCTTTTGATTCTGAAGTGGATTCATCTTCTTTCTTAGCTCTCATGTACGAATCGTGTAGCTCTTGAAGCAAGTTCATCGTATCCGCTGATTCATCATTTTTCTTGCTTACTATTCCTTCTAGTCTTTCTAGAAGTGTTTTGTAGATGGGTAACTCTCCTATCGCTACTCTAAGTACACTTCTTAGTCTGTGCTCTAGTGTAAGTTCTTTCATCTCCTTACTCAATGGAGTACCATCTAGCTTAGATAAGTAATTATCATCTACTTTGAATACTGGTATATCTTCTTTTAGCGAAGATAGATCGATTGAGTCTTGTATAAGCTTCTTGGTGAATGGTAGATAAGCATCTATGTTGATATCCGATTGATTAAGAAATCTATTTAGTGCAGTGATCAGCTTTACCATCCATTGATAGTCTGATTGGTATGGTACTATGAACGGATCAGGACAAATCGTTTCGTAGCTTAACTGTGCTTCACTGAACTTAGTCTTTATATCTTCTACTAATCCGTGTTCAGTGATATACTGGATCGTCTGAGCTAGATTAGCTATGTTAGCATCTTTTAGAATCGCTTTAAACTCTTCTATCTGTCTAGGAAGATCTTCTTTGAGTAATTCAAAATCTATTAAACAATCTTCTACTTCTGTTTCATCGAAGTTAAGTGCTTTGTTAAGATTCTTAAGTACTCCACAATAATCTACGATGATACCACACTTCTTATTTGGATAAGGTCTATTGGTACGTGCTATCGCTTGCAGTAGGTTATGATCTTTCAATGGTCTATCTAGATACATTACTTGCTCTATAGGAGCATCAAAACCTGTTAGAAGCATATTCTGTACGATCAGTATCTTGATAGGATCATCTTTTTGCTTGAATCGCTTTACGATCCTCTTTACTTCATCTTTAGACTTAGCGTGTTCCTTTAGCTCTACGTCATCATTTGGACCAGTACTAAATATGATCTCACTTGCTTTTGGTCCTAGATATTCATCTAACCTTGATTTGAGTAATACACATCCTTTTCTACTAATGCATACGAGCTGAGCTTTGAATCCTTTTGGTTCTATCGATTGCGTAAAATGCTTGTACAGGTCAAGGGCTATGTAATCTAATCGCTCTGGTTTGAGCATGAAAGTTTCATATCTAGATGCTTTCTCTTTGAGTAGATCTAGTTCTTCTTGACTTAGATTATCAAACTGTCTATCAATCACTAGATCAATGTTCCGATCTTGGATAAACCACTTCCTATTTCTCAGTATATAATGAACAGGTTTAGTAGCTCCATCATCTATAGCATCCTTAATATTGTAAAGATCCATGTAACGCTCTACCTTTCCAGTACTAGCATTATATCCAAAGTTACGATGTGTGTTCTTATCGTTCTTATCTATCGGTGTACCTGTGAATCCAAAGATAAATGCATTAGGAAGTGCAGCTCGCATATTAGCTGATACATCTCCTTCTTGTGTTCTGTGCGCTTCATCTATGAGGATAATGATGTTATCTCTATCATCTACCGCTTCTTTGATATCTTGAAACTTAAATACTGTAGTAACTATGATCTCTCTAGTACCACTTGCTAGCTTCTTCTTCAATGCGGAAATTGAACCTGCACTGGTAGAATTCTGTAACTTGATATTAGTCATGGTAGTAGAGATCTGAGTATCTAAATCTACTCGATCTACTACAATCAGAATAGTAGGATTATTCAGTGCTGAGGTATTTCGCATCTTCTTTGCAGCATAAAGCATGGTAAGTGATTTACCACTTCCTTGTGCATGCCATATCAATCCTGTTTTTTTGCTGACCTGATACTACTCTATCTATGATCTTGTTCACCGCTCTATATTGCTGATATCTACATATCTTCTTTATCGTAGCATTCTCTTCTGTTTCGAATACAATGAAGTTCTTGATGATATCAATATAGGTTTCAGGGTGGAGCATTCTATATACCTGTCTATCTATAAACGGATTATAGGTTTTCTCTTGTGCTACTCTGAACTTCTGGAATTCACTATCCGTTTCTAACGATACAACTTCATTCTTAGCGTTCTTCCACTCCATGAAGTAGCTCTTAGGAGACTTCGTAGCTCCATACTTATAGTTGAATCCATCTGTAGAGATGTTAAAAGCATTGTATTTGAACAGCTTCGGTGTGGTCCTGATGTATCTATCAATTTGCTTAATTCCTTCTTCCCATGTGCTATTCTCTGTAGTGAGAACTTTGCACTCTATGATCGTAAGTGGTATTCCATTTACTAGAAGTACTACATCTGGTTTGATGTGCTTCTCTGCATTATCAGGATTGGTTACCGCTGTTTTATATTGATTGGTTACGTTGAATGTATTGTTATGAATATCTAGCGTATCTACCAACTTGATATTGATCGCTTTATCGTCTATAGATGGTTTGTATGTTTCATCTCCTGATAACCAAGAATAGAACTCTTCATCACTTTCTACTCTTCGTAATCGCTCTAGTATGATCTTAGCATCTGATTGAGATAATATAGGGTTTATTCTTAAGAATGCTTCTTTGAATATTGAGGGTACTATATGGTCATACACGGTTCTTCCAGTAGCTTCTAGTTCATGTGGATGTATGAAGGACCAACCTAGCTTTGCCAAGGTGTTTATTAGTGGAAGTTCAACTGAGGTGTATTCGGTGTACAAATTCAATTTAGTTTATGTATCAATATCTTAAAAGCTTATTTAAATTGAGAGTGATCAATTCTAAGTATTTTTCTTCCACGACTCCAATTCTTTTCATAAATCTTTTGTGAGATATCGTTTTTATATGGAATACCAACACTTGAGAATCTGTTTTTAATCCATTTTGCTCTGAGGCAGTAATGTTTACATTTCCAGAGAACTTTTTAGGCTCTGAAGTGAGAGGACACACCATTGATAATGGAAATTTAGAATTCATCATGTTCCCGCTTATTACCAATGCTGGTCTTATTCCACTTTGCTCCGATCCTATTGTAGGATTGAAATCTACCAGCCAAACCTCACCCTTCTTTATCATATTTTTTGAGTTGGTCATAGTAATCTTGTATGCCTTCCTCAGCAATAGATATTACTTCAGTATCGGATGAAAGTGCCTCTAATTCTTTTCCCCATTTTTGTTTTTCAAGCTCTTCAAAATATAATTTGAGACTTTTTTCCAAAATTTTGTTTTTAGGCAAATTTTGCTCTGCCGCTACACGATTAAGGTCTACCAGAAGATCATCAGGAAGTGAAGAAGTAAATGTTGTCATATTTACAATATTATTTATAATAGTAAATATAGTCTTATTTTGAGAATTCATGAAGTTTATTTAATGCAATAGTAAATGGGAATGCTTCCTTGAATATGGATGGTACTATATGATCGTACACAGTTCTTCCAGTAGCTTCTAGTTCACGTGGCTGTATGAAGGACCAACCTAGCTTTGCTAAGGTGTTGATTAGTGGTAGTTCTACTGACGTGTATTCGGTGTACATGATCTTAATTTTCCGGTGTATAACCTTAACTAACAATTCTTATGCATAAAATTAAAGATATTTATTACAAATCGTATCTTGCAATGAATAGCTGTTATTTTTAAATATAAATCAATGAATTTTCTAAAGACCTTTTGGTCCGTATGTTTAAAGTATTGTATAGTTATTACTACTATTGGGAATAGTTGTTTGTTTTATTGGCTTATTTATTGGTCAATATGATAATATTTTCCTTTACGCCCTATTAGGATATGCAGTAGGTCTATTATTGATTTCTTTATTTAGGTACCATCAAGATAAACTAAACTCAGAATTTACTTATAGAATTCTGAAACTAAAGAACTCCTTATCTCATTATGGGCTTTTCATCAAGATTTTCCCTTTATTCTTAACTCTGGTGTTTGCTGTTACGGGAGATCAAATTTCAGAAAGCACGAAGCTCGTATTTAATAACAATGGTCTTGACTCTCTACAAATAGACATATATGTAACTTTATTTTGGGCATTGTTAGCTGCGTGGGCAATATTGCTTCCTTTGTATTTCACAAGAAATGATAGAGTTAATAGTGAAAGGCTAAATGAACTCCTAAATTCAATACATAATTCACCTGACAAAACGCTCTTCAAGACATATCCTGACTATTACCAAGAAATGCTCAAAGGGATAGACAAGGTAGCAAGTGATAGATCCAAGAATGAAGAACAAAAAAATATTGATCAAATCCATATTATTCTTAAAACCATTTCGGAAATAGTTAAGTATTTTTCACCCCATGCAGATAACATTGAGCATATTGGAGCAAATATTTGGCTTATATTCAGTAAACAAGATCAAACCGATTTGATAAATTCCTTACCTCCCCAAATCAACTTTCATTGTACATATCAAGAGGATGCTATAAGCGGTGTATTGGTGCTCCTAGAAGATCTAATTGTAACAGGTAATAATAGTAAAAATTTTGATTTACCTAGTAATTGCATGATTTTACCTCTTCCAAAAACTAGCACACAAAACAACATACAATACGCCCTTCCAGGAACACCAAAAGCTGCTCGTGAAGGATTAAGCATCTATAATGATATTTCATTGTTGCATCCTGATTTAAGGGACTTTAAAGCATCTACCCAAACAGCAATAAAAGATTATTTCTCGCCAAAAGGAGGAGGAAAGGCTATAAAAAGCTTCGCATCGATCAGAATTGGCAATGCTCAAAACCCAATAGCTGTTGTTAATATTGATTCGCAACACAACAACATTCTTGGCGATAAACAATACTATCCGACTTTCTTTGCTCTTCTTGAGCCTATTTTAACTATCTTAAGACCTAAAGTGTTGAAATACAGGGGAAATTTCGTCCAATCAAAAAACTACCCATGGATTAATAAACCTTAAATATTATATAATATGTAATCATTTTTATATAAATTGCGTTATCAAGATACAGTCGTACACATAATATGACGATTAATAAAACATCACACAATGGAAGTGCTAAAACAAAATAAAAGTTTAAAAGAAATTTTTGAAAACATAGAATCAGTAAGAGAGGATGTAAATAGTAAAGGATCTTTTATATCTCTTATAAAACAAGAAGGAGGTCATGTCTATTCTGATGGTCTATTCGAAAGACTTGATGATAACTTCTCTTCCACTAGTAAAGAATATCCAGGAATGTCAATGTTCCATTAAATAATATCTAAATATCAGCTCAGTGACCATACTTTTAGTTGTAAGAGTTAAAAGAGTATAGAGGCCGTTTAGTTTTCACTAAGCGGTTTTGGTTTTTTACACATTTCATAGCCTGTTATAAGTTTTCTTATGGAAAGGTTATCTAAAAAATCATCCTACCAATAAACAATCTCACGCTCATAAATATAACTACGTTTCCCACTCTTCTTATCACATGAAATCCAATCTCCTCTATCATTATATGTATAAGTATATTCATCTAGTATAGTCTCCACTCCATCTACATTCCTAACTTTTTGTGATAGAAGACCATTATCAAGATAAATATAAGTAGAACTACTCTTAATCGTCTCATGGTCTAAATCGACATTAGACCACCTTAACAATTTCCCATCTTTATCGAACTCTTTTAAGTGTCGTTTCGAATCATCATACATTAACTTTAATCTACCTTCTGCACCATACTTCCTAAAGATAGAATACAATATGTTTTTGTGTTCTCTTTCGTACTGCGGATGATTCTTAGGATTAAAAATCTTATTCATATAAGGAGTGCAATCTATTATCAACTCTTCTATCAATGTGTTCGATTTGTCTCTAGATACCATCTCATGAATAGCAACAACACCATTATTCTCATCATACTTCAACACCTTTTTTAGAGATCCAAGACTATCATAGAAATATTCTTCATGACAATTGATATGTTTATTAGCATTGAGACTTATTTCGTTGTTTACTGTTAAGTATTGTTTATGCAATTTTTCATCCTTTAAAAATGAAGTTTCAACATTGTGAATTTCACCTTTATAGCTAAAATTCGTTCGTATTATTTTATTATCATTTCTTTCGAATGAATACCAAAGGCTAGTAGCAAGTGTATTACAATTAATACTAGAAACTCTGGTTACATTTCCCAATTCATCAAACTCAACAAACCGAGTACCATCAGATGGAATCTTACTATCCCATAGTCTTCCTTTAGTTAGTTCACCATCTACCTCTTCAGCTTTATACACCTTTATAGTTAATTCTTTAACGGGGGGCTTTAGATTATATGTAGCATAAGTTTCTTGAGCTACTGCATTCGAAAGACTTAGAACAAACATTATAAATGATAGCGATATAATTAATTTTGTAATTGATAATTGCATATTTTGTAATTTGTCAAGTTTCACAAGGTTGCAAAGAGGAGCTAGCTTATAAGATTAGATTTAGGTAAAATTAAGAAAAGGTTTTTAAATTCATCTGGCTTTTGTTTAAAAATATCAGGTTCCAACCGATACCACATT
>JBLHWH010000038.1:0-37586 GCA_047628935.1 Halioglobus sp.
CATTTCAGTATTCATTCCCAAACGGAAAATGATTCGATAAAACCACTTTAGCCATTTACTTGTATCGAGCTTCAAACCATATCTAACCTTTACTCTTCTTTATTCGGAATAGACAGTAACGTCCAAGAGTATGTGGAGTCTGACTAAAAGGAAGATTCCATCATACTCAGTGTTATCTCTCGTGCTCTTTATTTATCACTTCTTTTCGCGTTTGCATATGTGTTTATTATTACGTTGGTTGACATTAAAATTAAACCAATTAGTCCGACAAGTATATGTTTAGTGTTCCGCTTCATTTCATAAAATGGGTTGCATGAACAAAGCATTTCTGGATTCTCGATTTGACTAAATTTATAATAACTGGCAAAATACTTTACTTCAAATAAAATTGCAATTGCTAATATTATTAAAACTGTCCAATAGCAAAATTTATTCTTGTACTGCAATATACCAATTAATAGTATTATCGGAATTAGAATCCCCAAAAATAGACCAAGTGAATTACCTATAATAAACTTTTGAAATACCGTATTTACCCAAATAATAGAGAATGAAGCTATAATAAGCAAACTGAAAATAATTCGTTTTAAATTATACATTCGCTCAGTCATTGGCTTTATGAATGTAAGGATTGTCAGTCCATAAATTAAAAATTTCTACTGTTCTTTCACATTCTATATCTTGCTGATAGTAGTTCATTTTTGAGGTATGATGAAATTTAAAACTCAAATCAAAACAACTGAAGATAAAGCAATTGAAAATAGTCGATAATAAAAGTGTAATTGTTATTCCAATTTTAACACTTCGGCTATTTATTAATTTTCGAATCGAATTAGAAATTACATAGCTTAATCCACCCCAAAAGATTGAGTTTATAAATAACCCAACTACATAGATGTTTCCAGATCCAGTATTTACCCATGTTGTATTAGTTCTATATATCATTGGGAATCCATAAAAATTAGGTCCATGCTCCGGATAGAAACATATTTTTCTAATTGTTACCAATTCCACCGAACTCAATAAGAGTCCAAAAAAGAACCAAAACCCAATCTTGAAAATAGTTTCTTTATTAATTTTCATTTTTTAACTTTCATGAGAGATAACTATCTTTTAAACGCATACAAATATATCAAAATACGTAATTTTCTCCTTACACAAAAATCAAAACCACTAACATTCAACCACTTATGCATTTCACTGATTTCTATAGCCGTGTATACCTGTGTACTATCTGAATATAAACGGATATACTTGGCGATCAGTAATATTGATCTTAAATGTAATTAAATGCAAAATATTTCGAACAATATAAATGGTATAAAAAACGTGTAATTTTCAAATCTATACCCTAACCCTGGTTATTTGACTCTATGCTCTTCTAATAATATATCGATTCTCATCACCCAAAATCAATACAAACATTCTTCTGTTCTGTAAAAAACTTTAACGCATCAAATCCGCCTTCTCGTCCTACACCAGAACTTTTCATCCCACCAAATGGAGTTCTTAGATCTCGCATCAGCCAAGTATTCACCCAGACGATACCCGCTTCTAGTTCTTTGGCAAATCGGTGTGCTCTAGTCAGGTTGTTAGTCCACAATGTGGCGGATAGTCCGTAATCCGTTCCATTGGCAAGGCTGAGCGCTTCTTCTTCTGTGTCAAAGGGCATAATTGTCACTACAGGACCAAATATCTCTTCTTGGTTGGTTCTGCAATCATTAGACAGACCTTCAATGATCGTTGGTCCTATGTAAAGACCATCTTCTAATCCCTCAGGATGTATTGCTTTACCACCACATAATATCTGCCCGCCTTCTTCTTTTGCTATTTCAATATAGGAGAGAATCTTGTCATAATGTAATTTGGAAACAATAGCTCCAGTATTCGTATCCGGTAGTAAAGGGTCTCCAACTTTTAGAGCTTTAGCCTTAGCTACAAAATCTGCTTTAAACTTGTCATAGACCGATCGCTCCACATAGATCCGAGAACCGCAAAGACAAATTTGCCCTTGATTGGCAAACGAAGATCTGACTGTTGTATTCAACATCTTATCATAATCACAGTCTGCAAATATGATATTGGGATTCTTTCCTCCCATTTCTAAAGAGACTTTTTTGAACATAGGAGCAGCCACTTTCGCGATTTCCCCTCCTACTCTAGTGCTCCCAGTGAATGATATCGCTTTTACCTTCGGATGGGAAGTCAGCGGCGGACCAACATTCTCTCCTAGTCCATGCACAATATTAAGCACACCCGCTGGAAGACCTACTTCAATACATATTTCTGATAACAAAAAAGCCGTCATCGGTGTAACTTCAGAAGGTTTTGCTACTACAGTATTCCCAGCGGCTAGCGCAGGTGCTATCTTCCACGAAAACAGATACAATGGCAAATTCCATGGAGAGATACACCCGACCACGCCAAGTGGTTGACGGAGTGTATAATTGATTGCTGTTCCCATGTCGTGAGACTCAGAGGCAAATTGCGTTATTGCATTTCCAAAAAAACGAAAATTAGCTGCACCTCTTGGTATGTCTACTTTTCTAGCTAGTTTAACAGGCTTTCCATTATCAATAGATTCTGCAATCGCCAATTCGTCCAGTTTCTCTTCTATCCGATCCGCAATCTTGATCATATATCTTGATCGAGTATCGATACTCAAAGCAGACCAAGCTGGAAACGCAGCTCTAGCAGCTTCAACCGCAGATTCTACATCTCTACGATCCGAACTAGGGGCACTTGTATACACTTTCCCATTGGAAGGATTAAAAACATCTAATGTTTCTTTTGATTCCGCTTGATGCAGTTGACCATTAATATAATTGAGTATTTGCTTCACGTTATTTCGATTGCATAGTTGAATAATAAAAGCCCAATTGTTTCTTGATTTCCGCTGGCAATTCAGGCAATTCTGATCTTGGAATTAAAAGCGTAGATATATTATGCAAATCTTTGAATATTGGATGTTTGATTGCAGTTTCATTTAGATATGCGAACCCAGAAGACCCTCCCGTTCCTACTTTATTCCCCAGCATTCGTTGTACCATTTGAGCATGACGATATCTCCATGTAGTAAGCATATCATCAATTTCAATAAAGCAAGTCAAGAGTTTGAATGGCAAATGAAGTAGTGGTTCATCTCTATATAGATTGATAAGAAGTGCCGCTAATGTGGCTTTATAGCTCATTCGTAACGTGCCGTTTGCTACCAATTCATTATGTTTATCTTCATCTAATACCGATTGAAAGTAAGTATCTGTATTCCCAAGCATTGTTAAGCGCATTTCTACTTCATGCATATCTAGATAGGCAGATCCCTTTATCGCGTTTTGTTCCTTCTTGATCATCTTAGCAACAGCAGCTTTATACTGATCTAAAAAATTAAAATCCCCTACACTCAAAAAAGGAGTCCTTTCCAACCAAGAGGCCATGGCATCAAACAACGTTCCATTAGTTTCTACCTCTTTAAGCTTTTGTTGATTTTCATCAGAGAATATTGAAAAATATGGACACCCATTATAAGTTAGCCTTGCTTTATTTGGCAAGCCCAATAGGTTTTCAATCATTCTAAACTGGAAACTTTGAAACCCCGAGGCTGGAAATAAGTGATTCCTAAAATCTAGAAAATCCAACGGAGTCATCGTTTCCATCACCGCTATCTGTGCGTTTAATAATTTTTGGATTTCAATTACCCGATTGAGTCTCCCGATACAGGTTCCAATGTTTTTTTCATCAACTTTATCTTGATCAAACATGACCAATACTGATTCTAATTCATGTATGATCTGCTTAAACCACAATTCGTATACTTGATGTACAATTATAAATAACATCTCTTCATGAGCTGCTTCTCCATCCACTGCTTCAGATCGCAGGTGTTGGGCATCAAGGATTTTTTCTAATCCTAAATAATTTCTGTAATGGATCGTGGTGTACTTTTCGTTAGATTTCATTTTAATTCATCTTACTTCTTTGAAGTGATTTAAAGACTCCGAGTCATACCGAGCTGTAATGCCTCGATGTAAAAGCGAAATTTGTAACTTGCAGATAAGTGATGAGCAAGTTCATAAATCATTTCATTCTATAAACCCCAACCTACCAGCCGGTTGAGAAGGCTTTAAATTAATTTTGTTCTAATAATCTATTTTCTTCTAAATCAAACTTATCATAATCAGCCGAGCTTTGTCGCATATCCTTTTGTATAGATTGCATTATTAGGTGGACATCATCCATAAGATTACTTACTGTTGACAATACTCCCTTAATCTTATTCTGCACAATCCAATCCGAGATCAAATTATCGAAGATGACACCCGGGAAACGGGCGATATTCTCAACTTGTAGACCTAACCTTTGATTCGAATACCCAATATCTGCCAATTCTCTATTAAAACTATGAAGCAACAATTTTGTCCTTGACACTTCATTCATTGCTCTATCTATAGCTCCGTGCTTCATTGATTTCACATATCTTACATTTCCACTCATCATATCTTTGTTCCCCCAGCCTCTAGCTCTCTTCAGCTGAGCAAGGACTTTCTCTAGTGAGCCTATAGTCTGACTTCCCATTGCAAAAGCTTCCTTCAGTTCTACTTCATACTTTTTTAGGTCATCCTTCTTCTTATGAATAAATACAAGTCTATTCCTCAATTCACTGGGGATAGATAATATCTCATCTGATCTGAGTTGCTTAAGCCCTTCTAATTCATTTGCCAGATCATCAATAGTTACAACTTTTTTTTCTAAAATGTTTTTTTCAAATTCTACAACTTCGATAGCATTCCGTATTTCCTTATACTGAAGTGTAACCTGGAGATACTCTTGTCTTTCCTTTTCTAACTGTTCTTCTTGATTACCCAATATTTTATAGAAAATCGATTTTACGCCCAACTTCTCCAAATCATTTATATCCTCCAGCTCTTTAATCATTTGATTTTCAATGGAATCCTTTTTTATCAATACACTTTCTAATTCATCCAAAGTATTATTATAGTGACGTTTCACCGCTTGAAGCTCCGCTATTTTTGTAATAGTTTCTTTTATTTTCGTCGATGTTGTTTGTGTTACCATAGTTATGTTGCTATATTGGTCGTAATATCTAACAATTAAAGCTAAAAACAGTAAAAACATCACACCATGGGAATATTCAGTTCGATAAAGAAACTATTTTTTGCAACAGAATCAGTTGCGAAATCAGCTGTTGGAAAAGGCGTAGACTTAGCCAAAGAAACAGGGGAACACATTATAGATAAAGGTAGAGATTTAGCAAATGATGCCAGCGAAACTATTTTGGACAAAACTTCTGGATTGAGAGAAGCCGTAACAGAAGGTGCAGAAGATTTCATTGACAAAGCAAAAGACGTAGCGGGTAATGTAATGCATAAGGTAGAAGATGTAGTGGAAGATGCAACTCACTCTGACATAATAAATAAAGCTAAAGGTGTCGTAACCAATGCTGGAGAGACAGTAGCTTCAAAAGCTAAAGAAGTATCTTCTGATATTTCTGAATCAAGCATGTTTCAAGATGCTAAGGAGGCTGTAAGCAATGTCTCCGATTCGGTAACCTCTACAGCATCATCTCTTGCCGACAAAGCTAGAGGCGCTTTGGACTCCGCTCCAGAGGGATCTATATTAGATAAAGTAGGCAACATTACAGCCTCAGCTACAAGCAAAGCGAAAGAAATAGGCAGTTCTGCCATGGATAAAGCGAAAGATATATCTGACTCACTTGGAGAAACAGAGATCGTAAAAAAAGCAGCTAGTGTTTCAGAAACTGTAGGTGATAAAGTATTAGATACTGGAGAGGCTTTTATGGAAAAAGCTAAGAATATATCTGAATCTGTCGGAGAAAAAGTGCTAGACAAAGGTGGTGATGCACTAGAAGGCGCGGCTTCGATCTCGGAATCAATAGGTGAAAAAGTATTGGATGTAAAAGATGACTTAATAGAAAAAGCAAAAGATGCAACCGCTGACCTAGGAACAAAACTAGATGAGACTATAGCTAAAGCTGAAAAAATGGCAGCAGAAGAGGCGGCAAATCCAACTCCTAAATTCGCTGAAGAAACTTTAAATGCAGGTGATTCATTACTTGACGGAACAGATGATTTCTTCAGTAAAGCTGAGAAGTTCGCTGATGGTGATCATAGTGCCTTCTCAGAAGGAAAAATAGTAATCAATGAAAATGTAACAGCTACTCCCAACAAGGAAATATCAAAAGCTGCAGGATTCACGGATCATGATGGAGATGGCAATGAAATGATTGACGATGCTATTATTTCTGAAGAGGAATAATTTATAGATAAATTTCGATTTTAAATTAAAAACCTCATTTGAATAATATCCAAATGAGGTTTTTCTTTTTTATAAAACAGAAATTGCTCGTGGTGATTTCAGCTTTTATTTTCATGAAAATACTTCTTTAGTCAACGTTAAAATCGATTCTGTCAATTAAATCGATGCAGGCGATTCCGCAGAATTCTTAATATTTTATTGAGAATTCAGTTTTCTTAATTCCAGAAAGGAGGAACATTTATTGAACTACTCGATAAGACTCTGCAATCATCATTTATTTGTCTGACTGGTTGTCGCTCTTCTATTAGTGAATTATCAATAAATATACTATCCGTTTTCAAATCACTAGCGGTGAAGAAGCCTATTACATCCTCATTAGGATTGTCAAGATTAATAAAATTACTACCTACTTTTGCTGGAGGTGCATCAAAAATATCCCCTTGGATACTCAATTGATTGTTAAGTAATTCGTAGAACTGATAAGCTTCTTTAGTTAATGACAGTTGCTGGACTACGACAAGGTATTTCTCCATAAATCTTCCACCATCGTCTTCGATAAAACCCACCTTTTCAATGATTATATTTCCATTTGTGAGATTGTCTTTAAAAATTTTCAAACCGCTATTCGTCTCATATACAAAACATGTTTCGCAACAGTCCAATGGATCTGGAACAGGGTTTCCAAAAAAGTTACGAGCGACATGAAGATCAGGTCGAGTATTAATTTTATAAACTCCACCCGTTTTCCACTGATAGAAATTAGCTTTATCCTCTGGATCTTTCCATTGAGCGTATACATCCACACCTGAATTGAATTGAATATCACTCAAGGAAGGTTGTTTTTTCCAAACCAAAATAAGAGAATCTATCTCAGCCACAGGTTCTATTTTCTGCTTAGTTGATATGTACCTTTCTCCATTTGCAAGTGTAATTATCAATGAATATTCATCACCTACGGTAGCTGCAAAATTAGCGCTTGTAAGATAACTTCCATCTTTACCTTCTTCCAAAAATTCCTGATCGCCGTTTTGATTTCTTAAGTACACAATAGCATTCGTCTCTTTTTTTACATCATCGACCAGTACGGATCCATATTTTGCACTTTTTGACAATAAAATTTCATGTGGTCCAAATGCTGTAGTAATCCCTCCCTCTACGACCAAGAGATTCCTCTTGGTCTCTGTATCAATGTCCAATTCATCAATGCACGACTGGCAAACAAATGAAATCATACAAATACAAGCTATATATTTTAATATTTTCATATTCTCTCTATTTTTTTGGCTGTGATAACCCTTTTTAAAACTCAATATTGTAACTCAATGATGGAAACGGAATACCTAAAATAGATAATCTAAATGCTTGTGGAGGTGCCCCTGCAACATCATCAAAGAATACTGAGAAAGTGTTTTTTCTACCGTATAGATTATAAACCGATAGAATCCAATCACCGGCTAACCATTTATTAGCTGTGTCCCAACCAAATGTCAAACTCAAATCTAGTCTGTGATACGCAGGAACTCGGAATCCATTTCTATCATCGTAATAAGCAATATTAGAACCATTTTGATAATTAAATTTTGCCTCTGGATAAGTCGCAGGTCGTCCAGTACTATATGTAAAAATCGAAGATACTTTTGTTCTCTTTCCCAAATTGTAGTTTCCTACCAGTGACAAAGTATGCGGCTTATCATAGTTAGATGGGTACCACTGTCCTTTATTTATTATTTCTTCTGGAAAAGAACCAACAACCTTTCGCTCACTTCTTGAATATGTATAACTTAACCACCCCGTGAAATCACCCTTTTTCTTCTCTAGATAAAACTCAACTCCGTATGCTCTACCCTTTCCATTGAGTAGCGCTGATTCTAGATTATCATTGAGTAATAATGTAGCACCATCCTTGTAATCAAGAATATTGTTCAAATCTTTATAGAATACTTCTATCGACGATTCTATCATGTTATCTTTAAAATTCTTGAATAGACCCGCTGAATATTGAGTTACTTCTTGAGGCTCCAAGTATGCATCGGATAATTTCCAAGTATCCGTAGGTGCTATGGTCGCTGTATTAGAAATCAAATGAATGTACTGAAACATCCTATTGTATCCAGCCTTGAAAGAAAAACTCTCTGACAACGATAATCTAAGTGATGCTCTTGGTTCGAATCCATTATATGTCTTGATAATATCACCATCTCCATATTCATCAAAAGAAAGTATATTTTCCTCACTTCTTGGAAGAAGAGGGTCATACGCAGGTACACTATTAGGTCCTATAAATCTAAAATCCGAATACCTTAGACCGTACGATAGACCAAGCCAATTTCCGACCTCAAAACTATGCTGAAAATAGAATCCTGACTCTTGTGCTTTTTCAGCATTTACAGAAAATGGTTCTATGGGTGATTCTGAACTAATGCTATTTAAGTCCCCGGGATTTATAGTTATGAATTTAGTTTGAGCACCTACAGAAAGCTCATTGCCTTCCGATATCGTATACTTTGTTCCAAAATTCAATCCTCTATCTTTTATTTTTGAGTCAAGCGTAAAGTTACTGAATGGACTATTATCTACAATGCTGTAATTATATTGGGCATCAACTGCCGAAAGCTCCATTCTGAATTTATCTCCAAACCCTTTACTTAATGTAAGTGTTTGATTTTGATTTGCCCAGTTAAATGAAGTGTCACTCGCTAATGAGAATTCATCTTGACTTCTGTAAAAAGCATACCTCACAGAAAAATCATCAGAAATATCATAATCCAATATAGCATTTGCATCATAAAAGTCAGCGCTACTATTACTCACTTGGGGATCACTTACTGATCCGAGAATCCAGTTGCTATATGATTTCCGAGCCGCGACCATAAGCGTTAACTTGTCAGTCAGAATAGGCCCTCCAGCTGATACTTTCGCAGATACAAGACCTAATGATGCTTTCCCTGACCAATTATCTTGATTTCCTCTTTTGTATCTCAAATCTACAATGGAAGATGCTCTTCCTCCATAGTTCGCAGGAATTCCCCCTTTATAAATACTGATATCCTGAATCAAATCTGTGTTAAATGCAGAAAAGAAGCCAAAAAGGTGCGATGGGTTATATAAAGGAGCTCCACCAAGCAATATTAGGTTTTGATCAGAATTACTTCCTCTAACATTAAATCCAGAAGATGCCTCACCTACAGTGCTCACACCAGGTAATAATGTTATACTTTTCAAAATATCAGCCTCCCCAACAAATGGAGGCAATGACTCAATCGTAGCAATACTCATAACTTGCTTACCCACATCCGTGTTTCGCACATTCTGATCTGCGCTTTCTGACGAAATCACGACTTCATCCAATGTCTCCGCATCTGGTTCTAATTTTACTCTCAGGCTTCCTTTTCCTAAAACAGACACGACAACTTCCTGATCTATATATCCAATGTAAGATACCTGAATTGAATGTGTTCCAGTTTTAAGTTCTAGTCGTACTCTTCCTCTTTCATCTGCAACATCTCCTATGCCTGCATCTTTAATAATAACGTTGGCTCCAATAAGTGGATCTTTATTCTCAGCATCAGTGATAGTTATAGTCACTTTATGCGGTCCTTCCTCACTTCCAGACTTTCCAACCTTAATCTGAGCATAAGAGGAAAAAGTACAAAATATGAGAATAATTAGGGGTAGTATTTTATTTAATAGTATCATTCTTTATTTTTGTTGGTCTAAAATGCTTTAGGATCTAATGTCCACAAAAATCTTGATTTACCTTCACCAATATTTGTACGCATTACAGTTATCTTATCATCCTTCACCCAAGATCCTAGTGTAACAGATGGATTAATGTCTGAAATCGTTTTTAACTTTCTCCAACGATCTTCGTTTGGTTTATACTCAAATACTCTTCTTGAAATATCCTGCAAGCCTACATAACCTAAACCATTAAGTTCTATTGCAATTCCATCCATTTCTACTTCATTCGGAAAATCAGCTCTAAAGCTCCATGCGTTTGAATTACTACTATAGCTCATCATAGATCTATCTTCGAAGATGAAATAATGTTCATCATCTATAGCAAAATGTGGAAAGCTCTTTGATGGAGCTTTTGGTGACAATCCAATTTCTGTCCACTCCCCAGTAGCTATAGTATATTTGTATATTTTAATATTGGGTTCTCTGTCTTGATTTTCACCCCCATATAAATACACCGCATCTTCTGTTGATATAGCGGCAGCCCGATACAACGTAACTGGACTATTTGCTAATTGAATAATCTCACCATCTAAAAATCTATAGAATCCATTTAACAGATTCAAACTGACATCCTGATTCTTAACTAATCCTGCACTCCCACTGCCAAAAAATCCGTCTTTAGTATAAAACGCTCCCACTGGAACTACACCAGTAAAAAATATTTCTGTTCTAGCATATGTTTCTTTATTGAGTTGAAATAATTTTTGAGACGGACCAGATACTTCTGTCGATAAGCCTAGACCGTAATAGAAATTTCCCTCATCTTCGAAATATATATGCTCAATATTTTTAAAAGGGTCTTCTATAGTTACTCCGTCAGTCCACTCCCCTACTATATATTCAAATCTATCCTCAATCTGTATTGTATCTGACTGATTTACAACTTGAATTTCAGCATAAGGTAAGTCACCAATACTTGGTACTGTGAATTCAATAAAAGATTCCTCTTCTATTTTATTTACATTGATTCTATCTCCATTCCAGAGAACAAAAGCATCATTTGTAAAATTTACTCCTTCTATTATTATCTTATTATTCGGCGAACCTTCTTTTGGTGAAAAATCCGCTACTTTAGGCTTCAACGTAGAAAACATTAATGCATTCCCTGTTAAAGTTTCTCCATTTAACAATATATAAGCCCTGATGAAATAATCCTTTTGAATATCTAGTTCAGCGTATTCACTAACAAATCGACCAGGAACTGATCTCTCCCCTAATGAGGCTATTAAGTTATTTATAAAATCAGCTGACTCTGATATTTGAAAACCATGATCCTCAACAAAAATATCTTCGTTAGAAAGCAATCTTCCCGATAGAATTACTTTCTCTCCACTCGAGAATACAACCTCTTCAGTAAAGACCGATGGAGGTAACAATGCTTCTTCTTCACAAGCCATAAAAAAAACACCAAACATTGCCAAAAGTGCTATGGTAAATTTAATCTTCATTCTAGTCATATTGCTTTTCAATAGTATTTTTTAATTAATCATGTGCATCAAAAGCAACAAACATACGATTCTTATTAAAAGAAAAGTCATTCTCTGCCATTCATATCATGATTTTGTCTTTATTCACAATCACAAATTACTATAGTCCAAAATCTTCATTTGATACTATAGAATTGACGTTAATTATCCTTACATTGCATCTTTTAATCTGTATATGCAGAAAATTTATGAACTTGAGGCAGCGAAACACAGTATTAGTAGGTCTTAGTCATAGAAAAGCAAATCTTGATGTCACCACTAAAGCCTAATAGCTTGACTGAGAGAGACCTTATAGAACGAAGTTTAAAAGGAGACAGAAAATCTCAAAGGGATCTTTTTGAAATGTATTCTGCCAAAATGTTGGCGGTGTGTAATCGCTATGCCCGTCACAGTGCAGAAGCGGAGGACATGTTCCAAGAAGGTTTTATTAAAGTATTCACCAATCTTTCGAAATTCACAGGCGAAGGTTCTTTTGAAGGATGGATACGTAGAATAATGGTCAACACATCACTTAAAAGCATCGCTAAGATGTCATTTAAGAATGAAAGTATTGGCCTTGAAGATTATCAAGAAAAGGATAACAAGTTAGCCCCAGACGTTTTTTCTAAACTATCTGTGGATGACCTTATGACGCTAGTCAACGATTTACCAGAAGGATATAGAATAGTTTTTAATCTATTTGCAATAGAAGGATATTCCCACAAAGAGATTGCAGCAATGCTTAAAGTAGAAGTCAGTACTTCAAGATCTCAATTGGTAAAAGCCCGCAGAATGTTGCAAAGGAAAATAGAAGATTTACAAAAAATTGCTGTATGAAGCACATCGACAAAGTATTTAGAGACAAATTGTACAACCAAAAAAAAACCGTACCTGATGGTATGTGGGACAAAATAGTTCCTGCACTAGAAGAGAAATCAGGACGTTCTATGTTATGGTTTTGGTTCGTTGGAATTATGACTCTAATAATAGGAGGATTAGCATATCTTCTTATTAATAACAACCAAGTTGATAATACTTCCACCGCACCATTGGCCATGGAGTTACCAATTCAAAAGATTCAAACATCGACGCCTTTATCCCAAACACTGGCGTTATCAGATGATTTGACAAAAACATCAATAGTTGAGCAAATCAAGTCCAATAAGACTAAAAATCGCAATACTATCGTCGATTCCCAAAAGCCGTTAAAAAATAGATCTGCCCAACAAAAATTGATTACGAAAACTCATATTGCAGCTACTTCAGTTGTAAAATTGAATACGAATAGTACCGTTTCTAACAATACTGATAATCTATATGGTAAACCAGCTAATCTCGTTATCACGAAGTCATACCTTAGCGACAATGGATCGATTATAGAAAAATCAAACCCATCTAAAGGCACTGAGATTTCTCAACCTAGTTATAATGTTTTTATAAGTTCTGAAGGACTAAATGCTGGAGCACTACTAAGAATTATTGAACCACTAGAAAATATTCCATTACCTGCATTCTCAACTGATTTAAAAAAAAAAATAATACTTTAAGTTCTCTAAGTCATTTAGCGCTTGCCGCTACAGAATGTCCTTCTTTTGTAAATAATAAACTTGGCATACAGGTAGATTTATACGTTTCTCACGATTTCGCACTACAATCTCTAACCAGTGGTGGAACCACTTCTGACAATCTAAAACAATTAAGATCAAATAGTGAATCCACAAAATACTCTTACTCTATAGGTGGAAGATTCGGATTTACTTTTCCTAGTGGAATGGGATTAAAAACTGGTTTTAATATCAGTAAAGTTCGACGAGGATTTAGCTTTAATGAAAATGATGGTATGGGAATGGATTCAACCCAAACATCCGACTTAAGTTCTGTTACAAATACATATACTTATGTAGATATACCCCTTCTATTTAGCTATGAGATGGCAGGTATAGGTCCATTTTATTACAATATAAATGCTGGAATTTTATTTAATATGACTTTTACAGCTGAAGGTAAATTTTTAGCACCTAATGAAACTGTTGTAAACTTCACTAAGGGCGTAGAAAACAGATACCAAGCTTATGAAAAAGAAGCGGGTGCCGCTCTGTTTGCTTCTTTTGGACTGCATTATGTATGGAGCAAAACTTTTGATTTCATATTAGAACCAAATATTAAATATAGCATTGGATCAACTACAATTTCTGATTACCCTCTCGATGAGAAATACACAACTATTGGATTAATTACGGGCATTCGATATAAATTTTAATAAAGAAGCAGCGAATTTAACTCAAGATGAGTCTTACCTATAAATATGGTATTAAGCCCCACTATAATGGAGCTTAGATAAAAATATTATAGATAGGTATAATGTCCGCTATTGAGAACAAATTTGCAGAATATCAATTTTACAAGATATTGATATAAAAAATATTTACTTTGCGCAATATTTGATTTTGAGCATTTGCATTTGCTCAATTGAACAGTGAAAAACTGGATAGAAAATTGCATTGTATACATTGATATTTAAAAGATAAACCAAAAAAAAATACTGAGTTAAGAAACTCGCAAGAGCAACTGTATTTTTATTCGTAAATGGGAGCCGCCTGTCTGAGATAAAAGAATTTCGGGCAGGCCCTTTTTTTTTGTAGCCTTACCAAAGTACTTCATTGCGATATTGTAGCACAATTATCATGATTTATTATTATCAAATTGTCAGTTTTTGATAATAATAAACGTCAAACAAACTTTACACATGGAAGGGAGTGCTTTTTTTTCAATTTCAAAATATTGATAGTTTAGTTTCTGTTGTAAATAGTTCAAGAAATTTCATACCTCTATATGAATTGCCCCTATTATTAGGCTTTGGACTCCAAACAGATATACAGTATTTCTATGGATGTATTACTACAATTCCACCTCCAACTCCACTTTTACCCGGCAAACCTACTTTGAAAGAAAACTCCCCTGGCTCATCATAAAATCCACAAGTTTGCATGATAGCGTTAATTCTCTTAGTCCTGCTTTTATTCAAAACGGAGTCCCCTTTAGCGGCCTTAAAATTGCGCTTTGCTAAAAACATAAATGTTTTTGATAATTCTTGACAAGTCATCTCTATTGAACACATGTTAAAATAAAAATCCAATACTTCATTTGGGTCATTTCGAATATTACCAAATGATTTTATGAAATTACAAAGCGCTTTATTCCGGAAGCCAAATGATTCTTCAGATTTAACAACTGATTCCGAAAAGTTGATGTCATGGCAAGAACTGATTCCCCTTACATAATTCAAAAAATCATTCTTGGGACTTTTTAAATGACTAATCAACATGTCACAAATCACCATCGCACCTCCATTTATTAAAGGGTTTCTAGGTATTCCATTATTTGATTCTAACTGGACTAAAGAATTAAATGCACTACCTGAAGGCTCAACACCCACTCTTTCCCATACGCTACCTCCTAAGATGTTGTAAGCTAAACTTAATGACAGTACTTTTGATATACTTTGTATAGAGAACTTTGTTTGCCAATCTCCTATTCCATATTCTTCATTTTGAATGGACAAGAAATGAACACCAAACTTATTAGGATTAATTTTGGCTAACTCTGGTATGTAATCAGCAACCTCACCTTTGTTTTCTTATAAAACAATAGTTTGGTAAATTTCTTTTATCACATTGCTATAACTAAGTATATTTTTCATCTTTTCCACATTTCATTTTTAGTTATAGATGATGCATAGGTAGCTGGGGCATTTTTTTTGCCTTCGTTTATGCATAAGGTGCCATGTCGATTCAGAGATCTCCGAAGCAGGGCTTACATATGGTGTTATCCATATTTAACCTATTTATTGCATTCCTTCAATTCGAAATAGCAATCTTCACAAACCAATTTGATTTTTGCAAATTTTTCAGATTCTTCGTTCCATCCATCTTTATCTACTCTAACTTGCTCGCATTCATCACACCAAGCTGCAAAATCATCTTCATCATCTAAATCCATTCCCTTATGAGAATCAAATGATTCTTCAAATCCTTTCTTTTCTTCCCGATTCAAATGTTGACAAATAAAGGCAGATCTACGAAATCCATGGATCCCACAATCTACAGTCATCTGTTTCATTTTGCTGATTGCTTTTGAAGTGGTATCTTCATACAACTCATTAAGAATCATGTATTTCAAGAGATCTTTAGACTTAATACAATATACTCCGAGGCCTCCAATCACCTTTTTGCTTATTGCCGTTAGACTCCAGCAGTCGTTAACATCACAGTCTAATAGTCCTTTAATCAAAAAATCAAACCCATTTTTCTCGCCGATATTTTTGACTTTGAGAGTCTCATTTTTACTTTTCTCAATTGAACCTTCATTATTCCAACTCCACATCCATGAATTTGAGTTTAATGAATATGTGCCAACTGGAATGTATTTAAAGAATATTTCTTCACCATTTTCATTGTACAACCTTAGAAGTTCACTTTCTTGGTCGTAAAACCAATTTGGGAATAAATCTGTGCTAAATTCTTTAGTGAATTCATCTTGTGTTTTACATAATATTTCAAATTCAGTTTTTGAAAATTCAGCGTATTTTTTCATTCGTTCTAATTATGCATAACATCTTAATAAAGATACTCACTTGTTAGATTTGTAGAGACATGAATCAGAAATATACTCCCGTCTACCGTAATTACCGCGCATAAGAAATACTCAATCCAGTAGAGTGCCCTAACCTATTATCAAACGAGTAACCACCCATAATCGACAGTCCGTTCTTCATATGATATGCAGGACCAAAGTGTAAGCTAGAGTGCGTGATATTCGCTCCCCCTCTTAAAGAGAAAGATTCTACAACTTGATAGTCTACAGCAAATTTAAAATCAGGACTTCTATTTATCGTTTTTGATACGTCTATATAAACACGGGCTTTTGAGGATGCAGTATATCGAAGACCAATGCTCATTCGAGAAGGTACATCTTGATCCTCTGTAAGTGATATAGATGCAGGGTTGAATATGTATGCACCAACCGATAACTTATCATTGATTTCTGATTGTAGACCTAGATCAAATGTAAATCTAGTAGAGGATCCATAATTTTCAATATTATAGCCTAGATAATGAAATGATCCTCCAATAGAAACCTTATTAAATAGTTTTCTAGCATAAGTCAATCCCGCTCTATTTTCAGAATAAGCAGAATAGCCAAATTTTGAAACTGAAAATCCAATTGCATTTCTTCCTATCTTTTTTGCACCCGCTATTGATACTGTTGCCAATTCATTTAGATTGAATCTTCTATCATAACTTATATCAAAACCAAATCGCTCTAATTCGGTAAGCCCTGAAGGATTGGTATATATAGACGCAATACCCGAAAACATTGTGCCCGCACCGCCCAATGAAAGTATATGTGCACCTCCAACTGAAAAATTAGAGGACTGACCAATAGAATCATTCTTAAAAATGAAAAATAATCCTAAACAGTAGAGCAATATTTTGAATCTAAAAATCATATATATACATTGAGCAGATAAATGTGAATCGCTTCTCAGTTCAAATTAACAAACAAAATGACAATTAATCCTTCTTTATCATCAATTCATTTAGACTATACAGTCAGAAAAGCTACGAATGCTGATTGTAATGAAGTGCAACAGCTTATATTCAGTATTTTAAGAGCCTATGGGCTAGCCCCTCAACCCGCTACTACAGATAAAGATTTGTTTGATCTAGAAAGTAATTATCAAGACGGCTTTTTCGGAATCATAGAAGATGGATCAAAAATCGTAGCTACATTTGCACTTTCACCATTATCCAATAAGTGTGCAGAAATAAGAAAAATGTATGCGCTTCCTGAAGCAAGAGGTAAAGGTCTCGGCCGTTGGATGGTAGAGTATCTTCTACAAATTGCTAAAGAAAACAACTATTCTGAAGTTGAATTAGAAACAGCTAGTTCTTTAAAAGAAGCACTAAATCTATACCAAAAATCGGGTTTTGAGGAAAAAGTATTTGAAAATAAAACGCCAAGATGCGACAAAGCGTTTTTCATGAAATTAAATTAACAAAGTGGCAAAATTCAGAACAAACCATAGCGAGCAAGAAGTAAAAAATCCAGCAGGACGTGGAGCCTTTAAATCAGGTAAGATGAATACCTTCCGTTTGATTATTGGGCTCGTTTTCATAATGGTAATCCTATATGTTTTATCGCAAGTAAAAATAGACTCTTGGGGAACAGAACATAATCAGCCTAATAATGGTCAGGACATAACAATATCTAACGAGAAGATTGATGACGCTGTAAAATCATACTATCCAGAATCAACAACTGGAGAAGTCGTAGAACATAAGTGCTACACCCTATCCTACAGTGAAGAACACGAACAAGCAGAGTGGGTAGCTTACAAACTAACCGAAGATAACTTGAGAAAACCTCGTGTAAAAAGAACTAAAAAATTCAACCCAGATAAATTAATAAAAGGCACATCAGCTTACCACAATGACTATACTCGCTCTGGATATACAAGAGGTCATCTCGCTCCAGCAGGAGACATGGCATTTAGTGAAGAAGCCATGAGGGAATCCTTTTACATGAGTAACATGTCACCACAGTTAAAGGAATTCAATGGTGGTATATGGAGAGAACTGGAGGAGACCGTGCGAAACTGGGCATATGACAATGATGAATTATATATTGTCTCAGGGCCCGTACTCAATGAAGGTCATATCATAAAACAAATAGGTAAAAATAATAAAGTCTCCGTCCCTGATCTATTCTATAAGATCGTGTTGGATATAAAAGGGCCTGATAAAAAGGCGATCGCTTTTCTAATGCCAAACGAACGAAGTGAGAAAAGAATCCAGAATTATATTGTTAGCATTGATGAATTAGAAGAACTATTGGACATTAATTTTTTTGCTGACTTTTTAGATTCTGAGTTAGAAGAAGAACTCGAAAGAAGTAGAACAGTTAAAGGATGGCAATTTGATAGTAAGAAATATAAAACTAGAATCAATAAGTGGAACAATTATTAGTCGGTAAAAAATTGATTTGCTGGAACGGACTGAATCGCTTCCTGATGTTGACTCACATTCTGAAAAAAAACCTCAGCTAAAAATTCATTTTATTAATAAAAGGACATGAAAATACTAATAGTCTCTGCCACCACATTCGAAATAGCTCCATTTCTCAAATACTTAGAGAAAAAGTCAGATAAGGCAACTTTTTTTGATTTCCAATTGGATGGTCATACAATATATCCATTAGTTACAGGTGTAGGCGCACTTAATACTGCTTTTGGGCTGGCTAGATATAAGGGATTAGAAGAAATCGATGTGGCTATCAATGTGGGCGTTGCTGGATCCTTCGATCCCAGTCTTCCAAATGGTGAGGTGATAGAAGTAATCACAGATCGATTTGCAGACTTGGGTGTAGAAGAGGCTGATGGCTCATTTACGGATGTGTATGACATGGGGCTGATTCAGAGTGACCAATTTCCCTATAAAAAAGGGTGGATCAGAAACACGAAAAACAAATACAAATCCGGTCTTCCTACTGTGATTGGTCTTACTGTAAACAAAGTACACGGAGAAGCATCCAGCATATCAAGAATCAAAGAAAAATATGCTGCTGATGTAGAAACAATGGAGGGTGCAGGATTTCTATATGCATGCAGAATGGCGGATGTCAATTGCAATCAGATCAGAGCTATCTCAAATCAAGTTGAGGCTAGAAACAAAGACAATTGGGAAATCGAAAAAGCAATAGATAATCTTAACGAGACACTAATCAAATTTGTCACACAAATAATAAATGCAGAATCTAATGGCGATCAGTAATATACCTTGGCAACACATAACTATATTTTTACCTTTGATTATAATAGCTGTAACTGGGTATTACCTCAAAAAAAATCCACCAAAAAAGATTAATAAAATAAAAGGTTATAGAACTAAGAGATCGATGCAATCTCAAGAGGCATGGGACTTTTCCCAAGTCTATTCTTCAGGACTCCTGTTTACATGGAGCCTTGCTGGTATTGTCGGATTAGCATTACAACTTTACACTCAGAAATCAACAAGTTCTACTTCTTTTACATTTACTGGAATCATAATTTTGTTAGCTATTGCAGCTGGTGTATTCTATTTTACCGAGAAAGAGTTGAAAAAGAACTTTGGAGAACATTGAAATCATTTAATCTCTATTTGATTACTAGTTAATCTTCCGTTAAGTTCCTTCACATAAAAACCTTAGTCCATTTAAGGAGTTTATAAATTGAATTAAAAAATAAAATATGCCTCAGTTAACATATTTCCTAGCCATAGCGCTTTCATTTTCAATGTGCTCAGCCAACAATATATCTACCTTAAATAATGACCCCGTAAAACAAGTAACTAAAACAATTCAGAAAGGTCAAACTTCTTCTGTATTTGCAAGTGGGTGTTTCTGGTGTGTAGAAGCTGTATTTGAATCTGTGGAAGGAGTATCTGAAGCTGTATCCGGTTACGCTGGAGGAAGTGCAAAGGATGCAAACTACTCTGCAATAGGCTCAGGTAAAACGGGTCACGCTGAAGCCGTGGAAGTGTTTTATGATCCTAAAGTTGTATCGTATGAAACATTGCTCAAGGTGTTTTTTGGCAGTCAAGATCCAACAACTCTAAATCAACAAGGACCGGATCGAGGTACTCAATATCGATCTACTATCTTCTATAAGAATGAAGCTGAGAAACTTGCTTCAGAAAAATATATTGCGGAGCTTACAAAAAACAAAGTATTTGATGGAGCTATCACTACAACCTTAGAACCTCTAGTTAAGTTTTATGATGCAGAAGATTATCATCAAAATTATGAAGCGAGAAACCCAAATCAGTCATATGTAAGAGCTGTTTCTGTACCAAGGTTAAATAAGTTTAAAGCTAAGTTTCCTGAGTTATTGAAGAAAGGGCATCATTAGGGAGTAGATTATTGAATCTCTCACCGAATCACTATCTCCTCACTCAGTACCACTGCACCTTCCTCCAATATACTCAATATATATATAACCCAGGAACTAATCCATCAGTAGATACTTGATTACTCATCGTATCATAATCTATCTCTCTGACAATATGCCCATCTCTGGATCGTAAAATTATGCTTGTTGGTTTTACTTTATTTTTATCATAGAGCACATTGATAAATTGCCCCGCACTTGCTGGATTTGGATATATGGTTATATACTTTTTTACCATCTGTACTTGTTCCACAGCTGTAACTAACTGTCCACACTCCCCTTCCGCTAAGCATCCATCACTATTCACTTTGAGCAACCATAGGTCTGACGTGTAGCTACCTGTTACAGAACCGATAGCTACTATATCTCCATTGTCCATTTCTTTGGCTTCTCCAAGTATACTTTCTCTGTACTCTCCATTTTCTGGGTGGACGTGCCTATAGTGATGCAACCATACGATTTCGCCATATTCATCTATTTTGAGTAACATCCCGTTATTTTCGCCTAATTTCTCTATAGGATCGACTCTATTTATATAGTTCCCAACTACAAGAAATCCATTATCGGCTAAAGGTTGGATGTCTATGCAGAATGCAAAATTCGGCCAAAAACTATTTTCTAGTTCTGTATCAAACAAAAAGTTACCCTCAGAATCTAATACTCGAAATTGTATTGTAGCATTATTATGATCTCCTAGGTGAAACACCATATTTCCATTATTCAGCACTCCAAATTCTGGAATATCCACATCACTACTTTGTAGATTTTCTGTTTTATGGATTTCTTGACGGGTACCATCAGGATATATCTTTTCAATTACCCAGTCCAGGTAACCAGAATCATAATCTATGCCTCGTCTTCTGGATAGGAATACAAGAGTAGAGTCTGTATCAGGGTGCATATCTACCACATCTAAAAACTGATTACCCAAATCATATTGCTCGACTTCTGATTCTCCTGTAATTAGATTATAGCTTGTAATTATACCATCTACATCAATTGCAGGGTCTGAACCATTCGTATCCGCCGCACCACACATGTATAACATGGATGTTGAAATATCAATAGCTGATGTATAATTTGTACTAGAAGTATATTCGAGAGGAATATGATTAAAATCTAAAATCTCTCCACCAAGCGAAACTTCATAAAAATAATAGCCAATATTCTGATCTATTCGATTTCTATGTCCAGTAACATAAAAAGATGCGTTCCAAAATAAAAGTGCGTTATCGTTGCCGACATCTAAATCAGGAAGTAATATTTCAAAAACAATCTCTCCATCTGAATCAAGTTTTATAAATGAAGAACAATCTTGAAAATCAGGCAAACATCTTCTTCCACTTAATATATACATATCCCCACCTATAAGATATACTTCCTTACCATTCTGTCCTATACTATCATTGAAGAATATTTTCGAATAATACTGCTGGCTATAGCAAACGATTACAGAACCCAAAATCCCAAATAAAATGAATACCCATCTCACTTTCATATCCTCACCAATTTACCGTTTTGATATTCCTCATTATTAATATACACTTTATAGAAATAAATGCCTTTCTCTAAGTCTTTTGGAAAGATTAATTGAGTCTCCGTATTTATTATAGCTTGACTAGATATTAACCTGCCATTTACATCGTATACTTCAGCTCTTACTGTACTGTTGCTATCATAGCCATCGATTGATATATTTATCAGATTATCCGTAAATGGATTAGGGTAGATGCTAAACTTAATATTGCTTTCAGATTTTGAAAACTCACTATTTCTTGGATCTACATCATGAATTACTCCTTCTATGATCTCACCTGTAAGATAGAAGTAGACAGACGCCGCATATCCTGCGAAGACAGTATTACGTTGTCCTACACTGTACAAGAATGACAGATCACTGGATTTGGGAGTATATGCTTGATCCAGAAGTGCATCTAGGTAGATATTTTGTACATCAATGAAGTCAATTTCCTCATCAGAAGAAGTAGTTAGGCTAGATAAATAATTTCTAGCTTCTTGCAATCTACCATATTCTACCAACAGGCTGTACCCTTTTACCCTCATCGAGAATTCGCCTTCTCCTACAAATACATTTACAGCATCATCTACCCTATCATCTTCTTTTAATATAGTGACCAATAACAATTTAGCTTTCTTAAGGCATCTCTGATAGTATTCTATCAATGCTTCTTTTTTCTGCCTGACTTATTGATCCATCATTGGCTATACTGAGTATCAAGTTATTCAGATTATTGATGGCAGTATTCACGTCACTCTCAGTCTTATCGGGATTACATAGGTCATCATGTGGTGGAATATTTCCATTAAAATTATTATCTCCACAATCTTCCGCTGTTTTATAAGAATTAGAATCATCTATTAGCATCCCACCCGCAGGCGGTGGTGAGAAACATGCATCAGCACCTAGACCTGATGCAGGTACAAAGTATGTAAAATCAACATCATTGGTAGCTGATATCTTAATAGCCGATCCGAAACAATTACCATTTGAAACTGCAGCTGAACCCTGATTAGGGAATGCTCCACTTACATATGCATCACTCCAACTATTATTAGAATAACAGTTTTGATTTATATATGTGTCACTATTATCAAATTCAAATACGGAGCCTCTAAGAGAGTTTTCAAATCTGTTGAGGTTTACTTCATTTGTCTCGCTTCCACATGCATTAGCTAATAGAGATCTGTAGCTTTGCCCTGTAAATGTATTGTTACGTGCTAGGTAAAAATTAGCTCCTTGCGCATTAAAACCTCTTGTCCAACCTTCAAACGTATTATCCACTACATTGGTAAATGCTTCACTATTATTACCAGCACCTGATTGTATATGGATTCCAGTAGTTACATTAGATGTCAAGTTAGAAAAATGACTATTGAGAATGTCATTTTTTTGATTTTGGCCTGATGGAAAAGATAGAAAAACGCCTCTTTTACAGTTACTAAAATTTGGCTCAGCGAGATTTAGTCCATCAATAAATGGTGAAATATTAACCCCTTGTATTCCAGTATTATTATTTTGAAAATGACAACCAATAATATTTATTGATTTTATATTCATAAGGTCCACACCAACACCACAATCGATAAAATCAGTATTTCCTATAGAACTTTGATCTTCTGGTATACCATTCCATATACCCTGATAGTGAGTCTGGATAGCAGTATCACATGACATAAATTTTGCATTAGAAACTCCAAAAGAAGAAGTAGTATTTATCAAGGGCATTCCTGTAAAAAACAGTACATTTTGAGTTCTTATTCCAATTTCTGCATACTCAATTGTACCGCCATTAATTAAGACTTCGGCTGGAGGAGGTGGGACAACTAAAAAATTAGGCCCCGTTTCTACGTCGATGCCATGCCATTCTTCATCACAACTGGTAATTACTCCCAAATGATTTACTACAAGTCTACCTCCAGATCTTACTGTAATTCTGGATTCTGCACTCATCATATCAAGTGTCCCATTTATTACTAATTCTCCTCCATTAATAATTATTTCTCCTCTGAAATTTTCATGTGAAATTGTTTCGGTCCCATTAATTTCCCATTGTTGAGCAACATCAAATACTCCATTCAAAGCATTATCAATAAAATTAGATAATTCAAAAACATTTGCATGCATTGAGGGATTCTGATCTTGAGGAGAGGCACCAAAACTATGAACACCCACTAATTTGGGATCATTCCCATAACCTACGACTACGGGACCGCCACTATCTCCCCCAGCCGCTGATGTCCCTGGACTATAAGTACAAAGTATGGATTCTACATAAGCACCAGTATTGCCAGTCACTATGTCGAAAACTTCCTCATTTGATATTATTGAAATTTCTACACCCATAAAATATCTGAATTTCCTGATTGAGGTGCGGTTTCTCCCCATACTGAAACAAACGTCATTTCGCCAACAGCAATTTCTTCAGGAGATATATCGTAACTGATAGGTTGAACATTATCGCTAAAAACTAGCGGTTCTTTTAATTTCACCATAGCCATATCAAAGCCCGAGCCAGAACTACTTTCCCAATCTGGGTGAGTTATCACATAATCCACCTTTACTCTTTGCCCATCATTATCATTAGTTTGATCTGTAGCGCCTGCATGTATATGCGAACAATAAAAATATTCTGACCTAGGATCGCGGCTAATACAATGTGCAGAAGTTACGATCCAATATTCGTTAATTATAACACCACCACAATAGTGCCCAACGGAACCATCCACTGTTTTCTCAAAAGAGACATTCCATGGAGCGTCGGAAATATCTATTGGGTCACCTCCAATAATTTGTTGTGCATTAGAAACTTGAATAGAAAATAAAAAAGTAATAACGGTTAGGTATGAAACTAAGCTTTTCATAAGGTATAATTTAGGTTTAAAAAATCTTAACATCCTAAATATAACCATAAACAACTAAGTATCAGTACCTATTTGTTTTATTCTTTTACATTGAGTATAATCCATTAGGCAATTAAAACTAATATATTCCAAAATTGTATTTCATCTTTACCTTGTCCTTGTAATTTATTTCAGCCCCGCACGTTTTACTAAGAGACATAACAATACATTTTACACATTGCAATTATAATACATACGTAATATTTTGTAAATTAGCACTTTCCGAACATTAACCTCTAAATCCGACACAATGAAAAACAACTCCACTATTCTTTTGACTTTGATCAGTTCATTTTTAGGAGCAATTATCGGAGTAAGCGCATATGTGTTTTTCTGTAATCCGACTACTGAGATATATGTAGAGCAACAGTCAAAAGCTAGATTAGCTGCAGAATCAGAATTCATATTTTCGGAGCGAGCGGGCAAGGTATTTAGATCGGCGGCACCAACCGACTTTATAGCTGCGGCAGAAATGAGTAGATCTGCGGTTGTATATATTGAAAGTAGTATACCAATTTCCGGAAGCACATATCATACTAGAAAAGTATCGAAAAGTACTGGTAGTGGAGTAATTATAAGCAATGACGGCTATATCGTGACTAATTACCATGTAATAAAAGGTGCAGAAAACATCCAAATCACATTAAATGATAACAAAGAATATAAGGCTGAAATACTTGGTTTTGATGATCAAACTGATCTAGCATTATTAAAAATAGAGAGCACTCAGTTGCCATTTCTTGTATTTGGAAATTCTGATTCTCTTCAGATCGGAGAGTGGGTACTTGCTGTCGGTAATCCATACCGGTTACAATCAACTGTGACTGCAGGTATAGTAAGCGCAAAAGCAAGAAGCATCAATATACTAGAACGACAGGGTATCGAATCCTTTATACAAACAGACGCAGCGGTAAATCCAGGCAATAGCGGTGGTGCGCTTATCAATACTAATGGTGAATTAATTGGTATTAATACTGCTATTCTATCTTCTTCAGGAGGGTATGAAGGTTTCTCTTTTGCTATCCCTTCAAAACTAGTAAAAAAGGTAGTAAGAGATATCAAGGAGTACGGTGCCGTGCAAAGAGGATGGATGGGTGTTACCATATATGACGTAAACTCCGACATGGCAGATAATTTAAACCTAGCAGAAGTAAAAGGCGTTATGATAAATGCAATTACAAGAGATGGAGCGGCAAAGTCAGGTGGCTTGGAAGTTGGAGACATCATACTATCTATTGATGGAACCCCAACTAATACCACACCACAGTTTATGGAGCTTATAGGTCAACAAAGACCAGGCGATGAGATAAGTATCAGGTTCTGGAGAGACGGAAAAGAAGATAGAAAATCAATAACTCTGAGAAATCAACTAAATACTACTGACTTCGTTGCGGTAAGAAAAGACAAAGCCTTAACCGATATCGGATTTGAGTTGAGAGAGATGGATAGCAATGAAATAGTAAAGACAGGAAATAAAGGTATCTATGTAGTAAGTGTATTCCGTAACAGTAAGGCAGGAGAAGCTAACATAGAGCCAGGGTACATCATCACATCTATCAATAAAGAAAAGGTGGAAACTGTAAATGAAGTATTAGAATTGGTAACAGATTATTCTGGAAGTATCGTGTTCAATGGTTATTATGAGAACTATCCTGGTGAGTTTCCATATACTTTCAGTATAAACTAAGCTTTGGTCATTTTATCTTAATCGGATTAATTATAAATCCAGCTTTCTTCAATCCTCTAAGCATTCCTTTTGTCCCACCTAAATGTGCAGCACCTACAGCCGCGAACGTAGCTCCGTTTGAGGTGATTTCAACTAACCTTTCAGTCATTCTTGCATTTCTATCATATATCATGAGTTTTCTGAGTTCACCCATTGATTTCTTTGCAGATTTATATAGTTCGGTTAGTTCTCCCTCAGCATACAATTCTGACATTTTTAGCACTTTAGATCTAAAACTCGATACATTTTTCACACAAGATTTTAATCCTTTTAGTTGCGATTCCATCGGTATCGATTTCATAATTTCGAATTGATCATTAGCCGATTCTAGTCCTTTCATTTCCATGCCTATAGCTTGGGCATACTCCCATAAGAAATGATCAAGTGAGACATCGTAATTCTTCGTTGTTATAGACTCGGCGATCATATTGGATATGACAAGTGGCTTATAATGTGCTATTTCATCTATATCAATATCAAAAGCTTTTAAGATAATCTTACTATACTTCTTATATTTCTTCTCTCCAATTAAATCTTCTAGAACTAGTCCATCTTGATTGAGAAAGTAGTCACCGATTTTTGACAATTCTGGATCATTTAGGTCCATCTCCCCTACATAGGTGTGGCAAAGCTCCATATAATGCTTCGCAACCGAGACAGGAGTATATGCATCTTCACTTTTCACATGCATCGTTCCTAAGATATAATGAGTTCTAGATTCATTATTTTTTCGAAACTGCCATAGAAGACTTTCTTTTTTTTTGCTCATTACTAAAAGAGTTTTCACTTTGCTAAAAGCGATCAGTAAGTGTTTGATTTAAAGTAGATGTTACTTATGATGCCACAATTTATCGACATTTAGGTTTTAGTAAATATACAAGAAAGAGTGACTTGTGCAGCAAATGCTAGTGTAGACTTTTTGATTTGTCCTGACTGTGAACGTCAGGATGAGTGCCTAGCCGGCGAGGCGACCATTATTAAATGATCCATTTGTGCATAATAAAAACCCATATCGGAGAAAGTATATTTACAAAAATGCTGAATACAGTTCCCCATATCCAGCATTTATACATCTTAAAATATCAATGAAAACATTACATGAGTTCATTGTATAACCTCTTATTTAGAATCATCTTCATAAAAGAAAGGCAGTACTTTTTCTTTCTTTACTTTACTCAATGTCATCAATGTTTTCAATCTTTCGATTTCATCAATTTGAGACAATGTTTTGAACAATAACTTTTCGTAAGTAGGTATATCTTTACATACAACCTTTACTAAGAAATCAGCATCACCTGTAATAATATAACACTCAGTGATTTCATCTATTGCATTTACTTTCGCAATGAAATTTTCTAATGCATTTTCTTTTTGCCAAGCAAGAGAAACCAAAATGAAAGTTCTTACATTAAGACCTATTGCCGCAGCATCTACTTTTGCGTGATAACTAAGAATGATTCCACTTTGCTCAAGCTTTTTTACTCTTTCTAGAGTCGGAGCAGGAGAAAGTCCTATCTTCTTAGACAAATCTAAGTTGGTTATCTTACTATTTTCTTGTAATAATTTTAGAATTTTTAAATCTATCTTATCCATTATTTGCTTTGAAATATAATTTACTTAATCTTGAAATATAATTTGCTATTGGTAACATATAATCACCCTGTAGCGAATAATATTTTTGCAAAGATATGTTTATCCATGAATTAATTCTAATATTTTCATCAAATTAGAAATTTTTGCACACAATTAACATTTTTGGCGTTCTATCAATTCTTCATCTTTTTACAACATTAAGAATATCAGACATTAACAAAATACTATAGATTAGTTTAGACTCAAAAGTATAATTGAAAATTTAGCCAAAATTGAAAAAAAAATCAAAATATAGCTATCTCCCTGTCAGCCGACCAGAGTTTCGCTGACCATAATCATATTTCAAGAAACTCAACGAACTAGATTTTACTCCAATAAAGAAACTATATACCTCGATGGCAGGCGACCAACTAAACTGCATCGTCCAACAATGCAAATCTCTACTCAATGAAAATTGAGGAAACACAAATTTCTTATTCACAAGGTCATAGGATATATTTCGGACAGACAAATTCCAACTATCCGTTAATTCTATATTTCCAGATAATTTGATAGAATGAGACTGAACGAATCCTGTATCTACTCCATTGTTTTGCTTTTGGATCCTATATCTGAATTGATGACCAATCCTGAAATTGTCTACCCAATCCGCTAGTGATTTCCCTTGTTTTTTTTCCTTCTTTTTGTCTTTAGCTTCTTCATCTTTATCAGACTTCCCTCCTCCAAAGACCAGCTCTCGTATCTTTCCTATTGTCAATCCATTTGTCACTGTAATATTAAAGTTATCAAACTTAACAGGACGCTTGCTATTACTCCATACTGTTTCATTTATCAGCCGACCATTCTCGTTTTTTTCATAGAATTGATACCTCGCGTCGAAATTCACAGAAGTAACTCCTTTAAAGAACGAAGTATTACCTCTTATATTCAGAGGACTAAATTTGAGTGAATCCGCAGCAAAATTATAACTTCCATTAATATTTAAATTATTCAGCAATTTGAATTTCTTCTCCGTACTATCAGCTTTCGACCAATATTTTCCTTCAAAGAAATTATTGAGCCGGTAGGTCAGCGCCATCTGTTTGCTATTGAAACTCGGATTGAATGCACCCCCTCTGTATGGATTAAAATAGGTAAAATCTTCGAGCATCGTGGGGTCAGAAGATGTCTGAACAGAATCTTGATATTTATCCTGTGTATCTGGTCTGTAAGTAAAGCCTATAGATGGTTTTGCTGTATGCCTTAGGCCTCGCAACCACCCTTTTTTGAATCGAACGGTAGCAAACCTTTGAGTATTAACACTCATACTCATCCCAAATTTCTCGACACTAGCTAACCCATTATCAAATGTTTCATCTATTTGATAAGTGGTATCAATCTCATACCCTATAGTATCTCTTAACTGATCAAGCACAACCCCAATAGTGTCTTGTATAGGCTTCTCGTTAAGGTTTCTATCCTGTGTACGTGTCAGTACAAATTGCTCCAAGTCAGCATTCACACTCACATTAAAATATTTCAACACATTGAAACTGGCACCTGAAGTAGTTTTATGTGATAATCCCGTTTGTAGATTCTCCCATACTTCGTCTGTAAACAAAGTAGTATCTGTAGCTTCTACATAGTTTTTAAACTTAGCGTCGTAGTCAAATGTAATTCTCTCATACCACCCTTCTTTCCCTCCTTTTTTACTTTTGAATGGGTAGATTGTGGCCATATTAAGCTTCACATCTGGAAGTGTGATCCTTACTGCTCTTGTTTGATTATCCTGAAAATGAGCCAAACCTGCACTAAATGAAAAAGGAGTCCCTGGCATACTGTGCTTATAGAAGAAATTGGAGCTAATCTTATTATTTACCACATTTTCATAATCGTTGGTATTTATTTGATCATATCTATTGGTAGACAAATTAATATTCCCCCCAAGACTTCTATACGGATGTGCTTTGGCATCCTGATTATGAGTTATTTTTAAACTGTATGCTTTATTAGACGTCTGTCCACCATCTAGAGGACTTTCTCCGATATTGTTAGCATAACTTACTTGCACATTACCATTGTATCTGTATCGCTTTTTGTATTGACTCTGAGCATTGAGCCTGTGTGTTCCCCTTGTATATATATCACCGGTAACCCTGAGATCCATATAATCATTAATAGGAAAGTAATACCCTACTTCTCTGAAACCAATTCCCAGATTCTCATCATATTCAAAATTATTTGGAAAAATTATTCCAGAGGACCTTCCTTCTACTAATGGAAAGAATCCAAATGGTAAAAAAATAGGCGTAGGTATGCCCATAACCTCAAGCTGAGATAATCCAATAATGGCCAGTTTATTTGGGACTACCTTCAGCTTTCGTGCATGTATCCCGTAATGAGGATGATCTAAATCGCATGTAGTTATTATAGCATTTTGATTATAAATTTGATCATCCACCGCTGTGGAGTCAGCATCTTTACTTACAAATTTCGTTCTCGTACCATGAATTGTAAATTCACCTTCTTGGGTAATTGCATCAAATATTAATCCTTTGCTTGTTTTGAAATTGAATCTAAGTCCATTGGATTTAAACTTGTTCGTACCATCTGTAAAATCAGGTTTTTGTGTTTTTCTGCCTTGCAAATCTTCTAACTGAAATGCCGAAGCTTCACTGTTATCAAAGTCAAAAATAATATAGCCCGCTTTGAGGTCATACTTTTTGTATTTCACAAATGCATTACCAAATAAGTGAATCTGGTTTTCTTTAAGGTCTACAAAACTACTATCCGTCGAACCATAATCTATAATATCATCGAGACCATCTTCCGCTATCTTAGTTTCTTTCTTAGATTCAGATACTTTTGAGAATGTAGTGTCCGTTTTTATGCTATTCGAAATTATACTATCTAAAGGAAGTGATCTAGGCAGAGTATCTAATTGGCTATTCTTTATCGCTGCATTCCGCAAAGAATCCGCAAATGATTGCTTTGTATTGAGTCGCTTTTGCTTACTTTTTTCCTTAACGGGTGTCTCAGTCACTTGGCTATTCAGGTCAACTGAAAAACATATTATGAAAATAATAACTATGTAATTAACTAATTTCAAGTTTATTATACGATTTTTGCCTATTTTTACACGAACCCTCCCTAGGGAGGACAAACTTAACCCAAAGGTCTCATATGTGTACTAAAGAATTGATTAAATATCTAACGATTGCATTCTGCCTATTGCCATCCTTGTATGTTAAAGCAGATGTTAAAGATATTATAAATTCAGTTTCAGCTATTTCTACTTGTCATTTAGAGCATGAGCACAATCAATTAGTGACTAATATTTATCAATATGAATTTACAGAAAACAGTAAAGATGGCAAACAAGTAATAGTTATAGATGCGGGGCATGGTGGACATGACCCTGGCACACATGGTAAGCATAGCAAAGAAAAAGATATCGCTCTACAGATTGCCCTCAAACTCGGCAAAACTTTACGATCACAATCCAAGGATATAAAAGTCATTTTCACAAGAGAAAAAGATGTATTCATCCCTCTTTATGAACGAATCGGATTAGCAAACAAGAAAAATGCCGATCTATTCATCTCTATACACTGTAACTATGTGGGCAATCCTAAAGTATGTGGAACAGAGACATTCGTAATGGGACTGCACAAAGCAGAAGAAAACCTGAATGTAGCAAAAAGAGAAAATAGTTCTGTACTCCTCGAAAGTGAATACGAAACACATTATGAAGGGTATGATCCCAATTCTCCAGTAGGCCATATACTATTGTCTATGATACAAAATGTATTTCTTGATAACAGTATAGATGTTGCTTCCAAAATAGAAAATGAACTTATTGCTAGAAAAAAGACAAAAAGTAGAGGCGTGAAGCAAGCCGGATTTGTTGTTCTCAAACGAGCGACAATGCCCTCAATCCTAGTAGAAACAGGATTTCTCAGTAATCCCAAAGAAGAACAATACTTACTTAGTGAGCATGGGCAAAAAGAAATGGCATCTGGCATCAGCAATGGTGTGATGGCGTTTTTTGGCAAAAAATATATAACTACAGAAATAGCTCAGAACACAAAAAAAGACTCGAAAATAATACCCATTAAAAATCCACCAAAAAATACATCTGACAATAAATATCTAGTCCAAATCGGAGTTTTTAGCAAGAAAAAAGACTCGAAATTCGAAGAAGCACTCAAAGGATATGGCACATTGATCATACAGCATGTTGGTTCTGTACATAAATACTCCGTTGGCTATTTTAAGACTAGAGAAGATGCCTCTGCTATTAAGAAATCATTGTCAGAAGGTGGTTATGGTGATGGGTTTGTGAAGACTAGGTGATCTTGATGTTGCCTATTGTTTTCGCGACTTTAGTCGCGTTTCAACCTATCACTTAGCTAACTGTTGACACTAGACTGAAGTCTCGAAAACCATTGAATGTATGCTCAGTCCAAACGACTTAATAGAAGTAGAACATGTGCTACACCAAGTTTATTTAACATTCAGAATTTAGAATTATACTTTTTCACAAAATATTATACAATTTCATCATATCTAGAACCTATTATTGATATGTAGTTATATCTTTGCGCTTTCTTAAAACAAAATCCAACTGAGAAATGAGCAAGAGTACCATGCTACAAGCTGCTGACAATCTAAGAATCATCGCTGCGTCGATGGTGGAAAGTGCTAAAAGTGGACACCCTGGAGGTGCCATGGGAGGTGCAGATTTCATGACTATCCTTTATTCAGAATACTTAGTATACGATCCAGATGATATGGGATGGGCATTTAGAGATAGATTCTATCTTGATCCAGGGCACATGTCTGCTATGCTATACACTCAGTTAGGCCTTCTAGGTAAATACACAACTGAAGAGTTACAAAATTTCAGACAATGGGGAAGTCCAACTCCTGGCCACCCAGAAATTGATATTCAAAGAGGAATCGAAAATACTTCGGGCCCACTGGGGTTAGGTCATGCTTTTGGTGCTGGATCTGCAGTAACTGAGCGTTTCCTTAGAGCTAGATACGGTGACTGGACAGAGCACATGACTTACATGTATATATCTGATGGAGGTATCCAAGAAGAGATCTCACAAGGTGTAGGCCGTATAGCGGGTCACCTTGGATTAGGGAACATTATTATGTTCTATGATGCGAATGACATCCAACTGTCTACAATCGTAGATGATGTAACAAGTGAAGATACAGCTAAGAAATATGAAGCTTGGGGATGGCATGTTATTACTATAGACGGTAATGATCACGACGCTATCAGAAAAGCACTTGATGCATCTTTAGAAAACAACTCGAAGCCATCACTTATCATAGGAAAAACTACTATGGGTCTCGGTGCTAGAACTTCTGATGGTGGAAGCCACGAAGGTAAAGTAGATACACACGGACAACCATTAAGTAAGACGGCAGCTGACATGGAAGCTACTATCTCAAATCTTGGTGGAGATCCTGCGAATCCTTTCGCTGTATTCCCAGCTGTTAAAGAGCATTATAAGAATGTATTAGAAGAGAAAAGAGAACTTGCAACTAGAAGAAAAGCAAAACATCAAATGTGGGCAGCCGAAAATGCTGAACTTGATGCAAAACTTGCAAAACAACTGACTGGAGAAAGACCTGATTTAGATTGGGCTTCCCTAGAGCAAAAACAAGGAGTAGCGACTAGAGTATCTTCTGGTACTGTGTTAGGTTGGTTAGCGGATCAAACAGATAACGTGATCGTAGGTTCTGCCGATCTAAGTAATAGTGACAAGACAGATTTCTTCTTAAAGAAAACAACAGAGCTAAAAGCGAATGACTTCTCTGGAGCATTCTTCCAAGCGGGAGTATCAGAATTGACAATGGCAGCGATGTGCATCGGTATGAGTCTCCATGGTGGAGTGATCCCTGTATGTGCTACATTCTTTGCATTCTCTGATTATATGAAACCAGCGATTAGAGTAGCTGCATTGATGGAGGTTCCTGTAGTATTTATGTATACGCACGATTCATTCCGAGTAGGAGAAGATGGACCTACACACCAGCCGATCGAGCAAGAAGCACAACTTAGACTATTAGAGAAAGTGCAAAATCATAGTCACAAGAACTCACTATTGGTATTAAGACCTGGCGATGCAAGTGAAACTACAGTAGCTTGGCAGATGGCATTCGAAAATACGGATACACCTACAGGTTTGATCTTCACTAGACAGAATGTACCTGCACTTCCTGGCAATACGTATGTAGCATCATTACATGCTAAGAAAGGTGCATATGTAGTCAATGAGGATGAAAACTTCGACATCATACTACTCGCTAGTGGATCAGAAGTATCTACACTTGCTGGAGCTGCCGAGATATTAAGAGAGAAAAAATACAAAGTAAGAGTAGTATCAGTACCTTCCGAAGGAGTATTCAGGTCTCAGGATAAAGCATATCAAGCAGCTATTCTTCCTGCAGGAATTAAAAAATATGGACTTACAGCTGGCTTAAGTGTCAACTTGGAAGGACTTGTTGGAATGGACGGAATGGTACATGGTGTCAATCACTTTGGCTATTCAGCTCCAGCTTCTGTTTTAGATGAGAAGTTTGGTTTTACACCAGAATTAGCAGCTGAGAATATTGAAACATTTATGAAATTTTAATTTAACAATATAAACATGTCGGATTCCCTTCTGATCAGAGATTTTTTCAATCCAACTATAATAAATGAGCTGGCTGATAAAATTCATTCACTTTACAGTGATTTTGATCAGAAGGGTTTTCTTTTCGATACACTTACTGATCTCGAAAATCAAACTTACTCAGAACGGAAGAATTGTATTACTGATGCACTTATAAAATATCTTCCTGAGGATTACGGAACTTCTGTCAAGATCATTCTAGATATACTCCCACCAGATTACGAAACTGACGTTTTGGAAGCTACTACTAATAGGTTTTATATTACATCACTCTCTGCATATATAAGTAATCGAGGTCTTGATCATTTCGATTTGTCAACACAGGCACTTTATAAGATTACTAGATGCTTCACTTCAGAGTTTGACATCAGACTATTTATATTAAAATATCCAGACAAAACATTGACTCTATTAAAGAAATGGGCCAAGGATCCAAATCCACATGTGCGAAGATTAGTGTCTGAAGGGAGTCGGCCAAATCTACCTTGGGGTAAGAAACTGCACTTTGTTGCTGAAGATCCAGAGAGCACTACCCTACCTCTGTTGACACTATTGCAAGATGACCCTTCAGAATATGTAAGACGTTCAGTTGCCAATCATCTTAATGATTTTGCCAAAACGAAAGCTGATATAGTCGTCAAACATCTCCGTATCTGGCAAAAGAAGAATCCTACGAAAGATAAGGATCGTATGATCAATCATGCGCTACGTACACTGATCAAGAATGGACACAAAGGAGCGCTGGCACTTATAGGATATGATGATGATTTTGATTTGTCTCTAACATTTCAGAACTATACCAAAGAAGTCACTTGGGGAGGCGTTTTTGATTTTGAATTTTCTATTACTAATAATAGAGCTAGTTCTAAAAACCTGATTGTAGATTATATCATCGGTTTCCAAAAGAAAGGTGGAAAGGTTAGTGATAAAGTATTTAAGCTGAAAAAGTTGGAAATTGGTGGTGGTGAATCTATTTCTGTTGTGAAGAAACAGTCGTTTAAGGCTATTAGTACTCGGGTTTATTATCCTGGGAAGCATACATTGGCGGTGCAGGTGAATGGGGTTGTGCTGAGGGAAGTTGGGTTTGAGTTGAGGGGGGAGAAATAATATTTTTATTTTGCAAGAGTGGGGGGGGGGGATTTACAAGTCTATCCCATCCAAATCAAAGGTCTAAAGTAAAATCAACAAAATTAACTTAACCATTATTTCTTCCTGAGTTTGGCTATCCCATATTCGATTGGTTTTTCTTCTAATCATGCTCATAATTTATCTAATTCTTTTGTTTCATATTACTCATAATCAGTGAAAATCCATTAAAATAGGGCTGCTTACGCCTTCCATATATAGAATTTGGTTTATTGACGCACGCATTTTTTTCACTATCCGTTGTTTCTAGATATTCATTATTTTTTGATGATTTATTATCTATAAATTTTTGAATAATTCCAATTTGTTTACTTTCTAAATCCTCGCGTGAATAAAACTTGAGGTCAGTTAATAACCTTTGAGGCACAAAATTAGATTTCCTAAAACCTCTTCTTCCTCCCGGATCTATCCCTAACTCCACTTTCGACAACCTCTTCTCCATTCCTCTTACTGCATATAGAATTTCATCCATTACATCTCCATCTTCTCTTTCAACCTTTATTACTGGTTCATCTTCTTTTTTTGCAAGCACACGCTTAATACCTATATCCAGTTGAGGCTAGAACATATCAAAAGTACTTTTTAACCTTGTTGTATCTAGTTGCGTTTCCACCAAACAATTATTAATACTCTTTACTAACTTAAAGATGCTCCCTTTGTCCAGGGTCGTATGATTAAACCGAGTCATTGGCCCTGTTACATCTTTGGGCTCAATATCTGTAAGTATAGTAAAAAATCTACTTTACTGCATCCTCTTCGCCAGTGCTCCTGACTCAAAGAATATCCATGGTGATTGTAGATTTGCTGCACTTAGACAAACTATTCCATGTTGTGTGGCTTCCAGTTCCTTTGATATCTCAGAGAACCATAACGACCCTCTATCTATGTCTTCACTTGATATCCAAGGTTTAGTTGCTTGTAGTACTAAGGGTAACCATTCTTTTAATAGTATTGCCATCTCATGGCTCTTATTCTTTCACCAGCTTATAAATACTTTCATTGGTTTTTTCTCTTTTCAAAAATGGGATGTTTCAAAAATGCATTATTTTCTATACTTTTACTAAGTAACCAAAACATTTAACATCATGATTGAAATTATAACAGTATTAATAACATTCATTATTGGCGAGGAGGATGGAGGCATCTAGTGTCTCTAGAGTCTCTAATTTATAAGTACACTATTTCTCTTATTTTAGGAGTAATGTACTTATTTCTAGAATAATACATAATTATCGCTGGTGGTGACTGTACTATTCTTGTCTGTAAACGTGGAGGAATTGACAAATCCATCCCTTCCAATCAAAGGTCAGTAAACAAAGCTGAAACTTTCGTGTCTTGGCTTTTGTATTTTACTAAATACACTCAAGTCTTTGACTGCCCAATAATACATTCGTGGAGAGATTGACTAAAAGTCCATCCCTTTACTTACAAAGGTCAGTAAACAAAGCTGACACTTTCGTGTCTTGGCTTTTGTATTTTACTAAATACACTCAAGTCTTTGACTGCCCAATAATACATTCGTGGAGGGATTGACTAAA
>JBLHWH010000039.1:0-37500 GCA_047628935.1 Halioglobus sp.
AAAGGTCGGTATTCGGATCTTTTTTGTGATAAGGCGTTTTTATGCAAAAACATCTTTTTATGACTCCGACGCAAGCATCGGAGAATTTAAGTATTAAACGACAAACCAAAATCCCCATAGCCTAATTTTTTAAGTGAACCATTTTTACCGATATTTGCATTATACAAGAGTAAATTCAATTCATATATGAGAATCTTTCAAATTATCTTCTTTTCGTTTGTTACTGTGTCCATAGCTTTGGGTCAAGGAATAGACTTCAGTGTACCTTCATTCAAAGAAGCAATTATAACAGCAAAAGCAGAAAACAAACTGATATTTGTAGATGCTTACACTACTTGGTGTGGTCCATGTAAATGGATGGCCAAAAATGTATTTACTGAAGAAAAAGTAGGTGAATACTATAATGAGTCATTTGTAAATGTGAAGATAGACATGGAGAAAGGAGAAGGTCCAAAACTTGCTAAGGCTTGGGAAATAACAGGATATCCAACACTCATATTCATTGATAAAAATGGTGAAGTGATTCATAGATCGATGGGTTCTAGGCCAGTTGAGGACTTTGTTGACCTAGGTCGTGCAGCAAACGATCCTGAAAGACAGATCACAACGATGACCATGAGATTCAAAGCAGGAGAGAGAAGTGAAGAGTTCCTTTGGAAGTATACCGATGCTATGACTTCGGCTGGTTTGAAAGGATTCGGAAAAGTAGCACAAATGTATATGAATACCCAGTCGGATTGGACGACAGAGAAAAATATGAATTTCCTGTTTGACTATGCGGATGCTACGATGGATTCTAAATTATTCAAGTATACGTTGGATCATAGAGAAGCTTTTGTAGTATTGGTAGGTGCAGAAAAATTTGGTCAGAAGCTGAATTATGCCGCGGATTTTGATAGGTCAAAAAAAGGAATTGCTAGAGATGACGTAGACGGCCTCGAAGCACACTATGTAAAATACTTTGATAAGCAGACTGCAGAAAATAAAGCTATGATTAGTTATTTCAATCAGCTCATGTATAATCCTGATCCTGTGGAGCAAGAAAAATTCAAAGCAGAAATACAATTATATCTGGCAGGAAAACCTGATCTAGGCTGGTCGTTTTATAATAGTGCCGCATGGCAAATATTCGAAATCACAACAGATCAAAATCTCCTTAAAAAAGCTGCTGAATGGACAAACGTGTCAATCAATGATACAAAAAACTCTTTCAATACTGATACGCAAGCTCACATTCAATTTAAACTTGGGAATAAAAAAGAAGCAAGGCGGTATGCGTTGGCGTCTATAGAAATAGCGAAAGAAGAAGGTGCGGACTATAGTGCTACCGAGGCGTTGTTGGATAGAATAGAAATGTGAAATTTATTTAACATTACTACAGTTTAATTTATTATATTGCTAAATCAAATTACAAACAATGAGAGTGCTACTGCTATTAATATTTATAACTAATAGCTTTTACTACTCTTTTAGCCAAACTGGAGATTGCATAAACGCTGTTGAAATATTTGATAAAAATAGTTATTCAACCTATATAGATTCTCTTTCTAATCAAATGAAAGATTCAATGTTCGTGCATAGTTGCCCTGGGCATAAATTCGACTACGAATATGAAGATCTCTTTTCTACACAGTGGATAAAGTGGACTGTGCATAAATCAGGAACAGTAACATTTGATATTTCTATGGAGTTAGACCAGTACGATTTGGACTTTGTTCTTTATGAAGCTGACTCTATTAATGACCAATGTGAAAATATAAAACCTTTGAGGTGCATGTTTTCGGGATATTCTACAGATATCAATGGGATTATCATACCTGATCTTCCATGTTATCAATCTACTGGTTTGTCTTTTGATGAAAATGATCTTATAGAAAAGGGAGGATGTAAGGATGGACAGAACAGTTATTTAAAATATCTGGATCTTCAAGAGGGAAAGACTTATTATCTGCTTGTAATTAATTTCATAGCTCCAGAAGATGAAGTAATAACTATTAATTTTTGCGGGTCTGCTCTATTAGGTCCAGATGATGAAATTTGCGAAATGCCTGAAATAGGTGCGGGTCCAGTTGAAGAAAATGAGGAGTCAGAAAGGTTAATTTCTATAGGCCCAAATCCAGTAAATGATTTTTTAATTCTACACAACACTTTTCTAAAAGATAGATCATATAAAAATTGGACTATTACCGATATGTTTGGAAGGATCTCGAAAATTGAATCTATAAATGAAAGTGAATTTATTGCTGATATAAGTAATTTGAGCCGAGGGACCTATATTTTATCATACCTTTTAGAAGATCAATATTATTTCTTAAAATTTTACAAGATATGATTTTGAACAAGGTAAAGAATTCAAACTCGTGATTGTACCAATATCCTTTCTCCAAAGCATATATTAGCATATCTTTGCCCCCACTAAATAAATTCTCAATATATGAGTGATACAAATAGAAAAACAGTCTTGTCATGCATACAGCCCACGGGGGATATGCACTTAGGTAATTATTTCGGTGCTGTAAAGAACTGGGTAAACCTCCAAGATAAATATGATTGTATGTACGGAGTAGTAGATTATCATGCGATGACCATGCCATATGATGTCAAAAAATTGAGAACTAATACTTGGGATATTATTACCAACCTTGCAGCTGTAGGTGTAAAAACAGAGAATCTATTCATCCAATCTCTAGTTCCAGAACATGCGGAGTTGGGTTGGATATTCAACTGTTTCTGTGGTGTCGGTGAGCTCATGAGAATGACGCAATTCAAAGATAAATCTCAGAAGCAAGAAGAAGAGAAGTCTAATAAATTCATCTCGGTTGGATTGCTTGATTATCCAGTATTACAGACCGCGGATATACTGATCTACAAGGCAGACTATGTTCCAGTAGGTAAAGATCAAGAACAACACCTTGAATTGTCAAGAAATATTGCTGGTAAATTCAATCATCAGGTAGGCAAAGAATACTTTGTGTTACCAGAAGGGTTGTATACTGAGACTCCAAAGATCATGTCAACTGCTGATCCAATGCGGAAGATGAGTAAGTCGGCAGGCGAAAAGCACTATATTTCCGTGTTTGGTGATAGGAATAGAATCACTAAACAAATCAAATCTGCAGTTACAGACACCGGAGAGCCCTCGGACGTTATGAGCCCTGGTGTTGAAAATTTATTCAGATTAATGAAAGCTGCGGGGGATATGGAAAATCACGCGCAACTTATGGATGCATATAAAGATGGAAATCTAAGGTACGGCGACCTTAAAGTAACTGTAGCGGAAGCAATCGTAAAGATGACGGATCAATTCAAAGAAAATAAGGAAGATATCCTAGCTGATAAGAACGCGCTAAAAGACCAAGTGAGGGCAAGTTCTAACGAGATCAGAAAGAAGGCGCAAGAGACTTTAAAAGAGGTGAAAGAATTAGTTGGATTATTAAACGTAAGATTCTAATGAAGATCATAGCTACTGATATTACGAATCTGACGGATGCTAGGTATTTTGCGGCATGGGGTGTAGATATGATGTGCTACAACATCGATCCTGATACTGAAGGCAGTCTAACAATTCCTCAATTCAAAGAGATAACAGAATGGGTAGAGGGACCATTGACAGGAATTAAAGTTGCTGGTCTTGCTATCCCAGAAACTATGTCATCTGAGGGGCTAGACATCAAAAATGTGATCATAAGTCCATTCATAGACAAGGCTGACCTTCCTACATCTGTAGAAAACATATATCGCATATGCACTCTAGAAGAAGGCTGGCAAGATGACGACAAGTTGATTCTTACCTTATCTAAGGCAGTAGATCAACTATCAAAAGATGAAGTTTCAAAAATCAAATCAATCGCAGGTGATAAGGAAGTATACCTCGATGGCATATTCAAAGCAAGTGATTTGGTTAACATCGATTCGTTTGGAGTAACAGGTATCATTCTCAAAGGTGGTGACGAAGAGAAAGTAGGTTATAAGTCTTTTGATGAGTTGGATGAAGTACTGGAGGCTTTGTTTGATTAAAGAATGAAATTTTAAGCCCGCCCTAGCTTTACCGCTTATGTTCTCCTCTGAAGGATAATTAACGAGGAGGATGTTGTCGTGCATTAGGCAATTCCAAGATTTCATAAACCATCAAGCCTGTAATTTTCTCTTATTCCTCCCCCTCCTGAGTATCAATTTTTTGTACCATAAACCGTTACAAAATTAATCTCTACATTTGCACAAATATGAAAAATTCATAATATGAAAATTCTTCAAACAGCAGAAAGAGTATCACATGAAGACATGTCAGACAACTATGTGTTTCAGCGGTCGCTATTGGCATATCTGGAAGCAGCAAAAATAGTGTCTGGTGATGTGTTAGAAATTGGTGCTGGAGAAGGTTATGGGATAAAACATATTGCTCCAAAAGCGGATAAATACCTTACACTGGATAAGCACCCCGTACACATTGATCCAGAATATGCCAATGTATCTTTCAAACAGATGAACATTCCTCCTTTGACTGGCATCGAGAATAATAGTTTTGATTACGTAGTTAGTTTCCAGGTAATAGAGCATATTGAGGCGGACGATAAATATGTATCAGAAATACATCGAGTTCTTAGACCTGGTGGAAAATTTATTGTTACTACACCCAACAAAAAAATGAGTATCACTCGTAATCCATGGCATGTAAGAGAGTATACTATTGAAGAATTGGTAACGCTTTTAAGTGAGCGTTTTTCTAAAGTAGATGCCAAGGGTGTGTTTGGCAATGAGAAAATCATGGACTACTACAACAAAAATAAAGCATCCGTAAGGAAGATTACAAGATTTGATATTTTTGATCTACAGCATAAACTTCCACGTCAGATCCTACAAATCCCTTACGACATACTCAATAGAATGAATCGTAAGAAATTACTTAACCAAAACAATAATCTTGTGTCGGATATTCACTATAAAGATTACTCAATCCGTGAGGCAAAAGAAGGATGTTTTGATCTTTTCTATGTAGCAACAAAATGAAATAGATAGATAATCAGTTATACTATCAAACTATCTTACTTTATTATTTGTGATTAAAAAATACTTCCTCTGGGTCTCGTTGATTTTTGTGATCTCCTTGATCTATTCGCGGTTTATGGTCTCGGTTTCTTTGATCTTAATGGTCATATTGGCTATAGCTAAGGCTAAAGAGAATTCTGTTTCTAATTTTTCTTCTTTTCTGAAGAATCTTCCTTATTCTGGATTATTATTGGTCTTTGGAGTTATTATCCTATCAGGAATAAATAGTGAAGATAATAACGCTTGGATGCATCAAGTGAAACTCAAGCTACCTTTTCTAATATTACCAATAGCGTTTTATTTTCTGAAGCCGATGGAAAAAAAACCTCATCAATGGATTCATTTAGGTCTTATTGGTGTGATTCTCGTTAGTTCCTTTCAAGTAATAGGTAATTTCTTTCTCGATTACGAATCAATAAGCAGTGGTATCAACAGAGGAAAATCTATACCCACTCCGATAGATCATATCCATTATAGTATTATCCTTGCATATGCTACAGTTTCATGTTTTGTTTTAGGAATTCTTGAGACGACTAAAAAGTGGAAAATAATCTTATTTATAGGGGGCTTGTACTTATTCGGATATTGCCATTTTCTATCCGTGCGCACGGGCTTGGCATTGTGTTATGCTGGTATAGGAGTTACATTGATTTGGTATGTAACTTCCACAAAGAAATATCTCATAGGATTATCTGTTACTGCACTTATCGTAATACTGCCGTTCGTTGCGTATCATACGATTAAGCCATTCCATAATAAGGTGCAATACATGATGTGGGATATCAAGCAATATCAAAAAGGAAATGGAAAAAACTATTCTGATTCTGAACGGCTGATGTCTTATCAAATTGCTATCGATTTGATTAAAGATGCGCCAATACTAGGTCATGGAATCGGGGATCTTAGGCCGCTCACAACACAAAAGCATAAAGAAAAATACGGAGTAAAAGATAAGTATATCTACCCCCATAATCAGTATTTGTTCATGCTTACTGCCGTGGGTATTTTTGGTGCATTAGTTTTCTTTTTTGGATTGTTTTGTCCACTTCTTTTTGTAAAGGAGCGGAACATTTTTTTAGTTTTGATTTTTATGATGTTAATGCTTTCGTTTCTTGTTGAAAATACTATTCAGCGAGCTGTAATTACAGCATTTTTCTTGTTTTTTATCCTATTAAATTTAGGAGTTAAACTCGAAGATAGACTAGACAAAATAGATTAATTATTACATCCATTTTCGTTTATCAATTTCGATTCTATACAGAAATTTGTCCATGATATTTTGTGCAACACCATTATCAATATATGGAATTCCAACTTTTCCAGATGCTGTGTTTACTACAAGGTTTGCTAGTCCATTTCTTCTTTGGTAAGGCGTTTGCTTTTTGGACAACGATTGGATTTTATAGATAGGTAACAATTCTGTACTGTCTCCATAAGTACCTCCTCTGATGACAAGCATCTCCGCATTGAATCCATATCGCTTCTTACGAAAAGACAAATAGAATGAAAAGACCATAAGTACACCTACAATTCCCAAAAGGATTGCTTGCGTATTGAGATCAAGATATACCAACAGGGAGACCAACCCAATAAAGAAAATAGACAGGATCCCTCCATTTCTATAAAAATATCGTTTATCTATAGGAGAGTAGTTAATACCGTCCAGAGCTTTCTGTCCATACAAAGTGTTTTTTACGAGTTCGATATGTTCGTCTTTGCAGCTTGGTATTTTGATTGATGTCTTTTTATTCAATACTATACTCGATGCTTGTTTGAGTCTGAGGTCTTTTATTCCGATTAGCTTTTTGAGTGGATTATCTCCCCAAGACACAACTTGTATCTTATGATCTAGTGCCGAGATATCTTTTTTAGTAAACAATCCTCCGTTAATCTTAAATCCATTTTCGGATCTCATGAACTTTAAGTCATAGTTGGTGATTACCATTTTGACCATAGAAACAATGAAAGAAAGTAAGAAAAAAATTACAATCGCAAGACCAACTAGAATAAGCCCACTATTGACTTGAGACATAACCGTTTCTTCTAACTGTTCGTTAAGGATATTATCATGCATTCCCATCTCATCGATGCTCGACCATATCCACCACATGAATGCTAAGATAATACCGCCAGATCTAAGATGATTTTCTACTGCCCCCGCCTTAATCAAGTCTAGAAGATCAAGTTGCATGATTGTCTTATAAACAGGAGTCGATTTCTCCTCTGAAGAGTCCATTAACTCTAAAGCATCATCGGATTTTTTAAATTGCTTTTTCTTTGATAGAAGTAAATTTCTGAGGCTCTCCGCTTTTTCATTTGATATGGCATGAAATTCAAATTCAGCTTTGGCAGATCCCGCAGTATCGATCTTTAGTCTTACCACATTGAATATTCTGTGGATGATATTCTGTTCAAAATTTATGGTTTGAATTCTATCAAAAGGTACATTCAACTTACTTCGCTTGAAAACACCACTTTCTATAATCAACTCATCATCGTTGATATAAAAGTAATACCTGAAATAGTTAATGATAGAATAAATCATACCCAACACTGCAAAAACAGTAATCCCAATCAATATTGTCTTGCCCTTTCCATCAGAAAAACCCTTTCCAACTAAAAAAAGAAGTATAAGAGGCAATGCCTGACGTACCAAGATTCTATATGTCTTAAGAATGATAAGTAAGATGGCAACTGCAGACTGTCTGGTGGGTTCTGTGAAATTATTATCAGTATCATTCTTCTTCATCGACACCTGTTTTGATTACAATAAAGTCTTTAATTCTTGCCGCTGATTCAGGAGATAATCCTGATATAGATAAATCGCTTGATGCTCCACCGGCCGTAAATATCTTTAGTTCGGCAAGGTTATAAAATCGAGCTATTGGCCCTTGAGATACTTCACAATGTTGAACTCGATTAAAGGGAATAACAATGGACGATTGCCAGAAAAGACCACTGTTGTAGACTATATCTTTTTGCCTTATTGCGTAGCTTTTTTTCTGAAATTCATTATAGACAAATACTATCGAGATTATCATAAGAATAGCTAAACCTAGCCAGATGAACATCCCATAATCGATCATCCACTCTACTTCAAAAACAAAGCGAAGTACCATCGAAACAATGAATGCAATTGCAAAAAACAGAATACTCCAGACTATATCAGCTTTTAGAAGATTTTTTTCAAGTGGACTATATTCCAGCGTTGCCATTTGCGGCAATTCTAAAGGAGAAATTTGCTCATTTGAGAATTCTGGTTCAAAGTTAAAAGTATCCTCTTCTTCTAAATATGGCGTCATATATGATTGCTTCTAAAGGCAATATAACTCAATTGAAAATAGATAGCTGACTATTTCGATTAGTATATTGTATTTAAGGACTAAACCACACTTACTTAGGAAGCTATTAAAAATCCAGATAATTTTGGTTTTCCTATTTAATCAATTCAAAAGTCCCCGCAAAATATCCTGGTCGCTTCATTGTACTAGATGCTTTCCAGTTTTTACTTACGATTATTTTTTCTTGTGGGTTGTATAAGAAAATCACTGGTTGATCGTCATACATTACTTTTTGCAAGTCTTTGTAGTATTGTGTTCGTTGTGTTTCATCTTGAGTTGACCTGATTTTATCTATCAATTCATCAGCTTTATCTGACCTGTAACTTACATCATTATGTTTGGCAGGATCATCGTTATCACTATGCCATTTCGTATACGGATCGTCCAAAGATAGATCCTGTCCGAGTATAGATGGGATTAGGTCATAATCTCTTTTCTTTAGGTTTTCCCGTTTAGTATCCTTGTATTTCTTAGTTATTATATTGATATTAATATTTACTTTTTTTGCGTTTTCTTGGAGCAATAAACCGATGTTTTTACTCAATTCTGAACCAGTAATATGAATATCTAAATCCATCTCAATCTTTTGACCATTGAAGCGTTTATCAATGATACCATCACTATTTGTGTCTTTCCACCCTTCTTTTGCTAGAATTTCTTTCGCTCCTTCTATATCAAGAGCAATAGGTGTTAAGTCTTTATTATAGTATGCTTTTTTTTCATTTATCATTCCTACGGTTGGGTTACCTAAACCGCCCTCAAGAATTTTTATCAATTTTGGAACATCTACTAACTTGGCCAATGCTCTTCTGACATCTGGATCAGATAATTCTGGCTTAGAGTTATTAATTGCTATGTAGTAGAATTTCATCAATTCTGGTGTGAAATATTGAAACTCGCTACCATATGTCTTATTGTTTTTTAAATCAAAAAATGTGTTTCCGCTCATATTGGTGAATACATCAATATTTCCTTCCTTCATTTGGCTGATCGTAGCTGTTTCATCCGCTATAAAGTGAAATTTAAGCTCATCTGGTTTAGCCATCAATGAAGGAATATCAGAATCAGCTGCCCAATAATTCTCCTTTTTCTCCAATACAATAACCTGGCTAGACACCCACTCTTTCAGTCTATATGGGCCAGCACCACTTATGCTTTCTCTAGCAAATTTCACATTATTAAACTTCTTTGCAAAAGCGACTAACTTAGGATTTGCCTCGATTAGGTCTTTTGCTTTTTCACTATCTAATTCCGGAATTGATATTTCATCCATCCCATTCTCTGGATCGTAGTGATATTGAGGATATATTTCTACAGTTACCGCTAGTTCTTTGGCTAAGATGTAGTAATCTTTAAAGTAAAAAATTGCTTTTTTCGGGTTCTTTGGATCCACTTTTACGTCACTGACATGTCTCATATAGGATCTATAACCTGCAGCATTGGTGTTTGGGTGCTTTATTGCTTTTAGAGTGAAAACAATATCCTTTGCTGTGATCGGACTTCCATTGTCCCATTTCGCTTCATCTTTAATTTCAACAGTGTATTTTGTTCCTCCTTTATATGGTCCATCTAATATAGGCTCTCCTTCAGGAATAGCTTTAATGAGAATAGGACTCAACTCATATGTCTCAGGATGAAAGTCAGCCATTGGTGCAAATACATTATGAAAAACTATTCGCTCTGTTGCTCCCGGGTTTAATAAAGGGTTGAGCATAGTCGGCTCTTTTAACATGGCTATATCTAGCACATTATCAACTACTTTCGCAGAATTGTCATCTTTACAAGAAAATAGAAAAATAGAAAATATCGTAAAAATAAATACTGAATATTTGTTCATAATGGGTAATTAAAAAAGTGTTTTTGCAAGGCTTGCAAGGCTAAAAATAGTCAATATTAACACTTCACCAAGTAGATTTCGACGAACATTAATTTTGGTCTGAATGATCGCTAATATCTAGGTAGTGGAATTTATAAGTAAGTGTCGAATTCAAATTTAAAAATATTAACATCTAGGGATATGCATGAAATAAGAATACTTTGTTTCTTTGTGGTATGGGAATATTATTAATTTATGCCGCGATATCAATATGTTTTTCTTTTTTATGTTCAATTTGGGAAGCCGTACTTTTAAGTATCACGCCCTCATTCGTAAATACAGAATTACAAAAAGGATCGGCATTAGGTAAATCTCTTGATAGGTTCAAACAGGATATTGATAGACCGCTATCTGCTATTCTTACATTAAATACGATTGCTCATACATTGGGTGCGATCGGAGTTGGAGCTGCTGCTTCTAAGTTTTTTGCAGGTATGGAACTTTTTGGATGGTTTACTTGGGACATTTTAGTCGCTATTGTAATGACATTATTGATACTCTTCTTGTCAGAAATCATCCCCAAAACAATAGGCGCTAATAATTGGAAGAGCTTAGCACCGTTCACAGTAAAGTCTCTTTCTTTTCTTCTTTGGGCTCTAGCGCCCCTTATTTGGGTTTCACAATTGATCACAAAAAGGTTCAAAAAGGAAAAAGGAAAAGGAGTGCTCACACGTACTGATTTCTTAGCATTGGCCAACGTAGGAAAAGACAGTGGTGCACTTGAAGAGTCTGAATCATCTATCATATCCAATCTCCTCGGTATGGATACATTAAAAGTACAAGATGTGATGACTCCACGAACAGTAATGCAAATGATAGACGAGACCATGACAATGGAGGAATATTATTCTACTCACAAGCCAATGCGGTTTTCGAGGATTCCTATATATAGCGAAAAACCTGATTCGGTTACGGGTTTGGTCCTCAAAGATGAAGTCCTTACCAATATGATTGAAGGAAACAAGGATAAACCTTTGTCAAGCATAACTAGAGAAGTCAAAATGATCAATCAGGATAAAACGCTCAAAGAGTTGTTTGATTTCTTGACTTTAGAAAATACTCATCTAGCAATCGTACACGATAGTTACGGAAGTGTGACAGGTGTAGTAACTATGGAAGACATGCTAGAGACGCTTCTCGGCCTGGAAATCGTAGATGAATCAGATAGTGTAGCTGATTTGCAACAACTCGCTAGAAAACGCTGGGAAGAACGTGCTAAAAAGCTAGGAATAATAGAATAATCTCTTTCCCAATATACTAAAGAATACAGATAGAAATGGCAAAAAGTAAGAAAAAGAAGATTCCTACAAACATCAAAACTAAATCGGCTACAAATCCTATTAAAAAGGTAGTTGTAGAGACTATTCCTTTCTACAATTCTAGTTTTTGGAAAGAAAATTGGTGGAAAGCGCTCATTATTTTTCTTCTACCTTTCGCACTTTATTATCAGTCAACCAATTTCGGTTATGTCCTAGATGATCAGATCGTTGTCTCCGAAAATAAATTTACAAAAAAAGGATTTGAAGGTATTGGTGATTTATTGACAACCGAGAGTATGACCGGATACTTCGGTGAGCAAAAAGATCTCGTAGAAGGAAATCGATATAGACCCCTCTCTCTTATAACTTACGCCATAGAATATGGTATTATTGGGGAATTGAAGCCCGGTCTTAGTCATTTTATCAATATTTTGTTATACGGGCTTACAGGCTTATTGTTATTCAGGGCACTGACCATGATGCTTAGAAAACGTGTGGCTGTCACATGGTGGTTGGCTATTCCTTTTTTGACGAGTTTATTGTATATCGCCCATCCTATTCATAGTGAAGCTGTAGCAAATATTAAAGGCAGAGATGAGATTTTGGCATTACTATTATCACTTGCTACTCTGTATGGTGTTCTGCGATATATGGACAAAAAGAGTATTGCTTGGTTAATATCTTCATGCTGTTTATTCTTTTTGGCATTGTTATCTAAGGAAAATAGTATTACTTTTTTAGCGGTTATTCCGCTCACTGTTTACTTCTTTTCAGAGTATAAATGGAAACCTAATTTTATAATGTTAGGGGCATTGGTCATAACTACTATTGCTTATTTGGCTCTTAGGTTTAGTGCCGCTGGTGTGCCCGAATTCGGAACGGAGATAAATGACCTCATGAATAATCCGTTCTTAGGAATGAAAGGAGGAGAGAAGATGGCAACAATCATGTTTACTCTTTATAAATACATCCAATTATATCTTTTTCCACATCCATTGAGTCATGATTATTATCCATACGCTATTCCTGTTTTAGGTTGGGGGGATTTTAGGTCTTTAGGTTCACTTTTTCTATATATTGGATTGGGTATATGGGGAATCCTTGGGTTGAAAAAGAAGAGATTATCCAGTTACGCTATTTTATTTTACCTAGCAACATTGACTATTGCTTCTAACATCGTAGTCAATCTAGGTACATTTATGAACGAACGATTTATCTATATGGCATCAGTCGGTTTAGCGCTTTTGCTTTCATATATTATAAGTGAAAAAATAGGGAAATGGAAAGGCAATACTGGTATAATCATAGCATCCTCTCTTGCGGGTATAATGTTTGTGGGATATTGTATGAAAACATATACTAGGGTGCCAGATTGGGAAAGTGCTCTCTCTCTTAATACTTCTGCCGTTAAATACGGAACGAATAGCGCACGTGCTAATTCTTTCATGGCCACAGCACTGTACAATGAAGGAAAAGAAAGTACTAACGCTGATAAATGGGATAAACTGGAACAAGGTTACGTATATGCTACCAAAGCTGTAAGGATCCACCCATTATACCAAAACGGTAATTTGATGAAAGCTGGAATCGCCGCAGAATTATATAAAAACGATAGAGATGAAAAATTGCTCTTGAGCCGGTTTGCTGAAGTCATGAGAAAACGTCCCGATGTCCCATACATCAATGAATATATGGAGTATCTTGAAAACCGAACGAGCGATATGGATTACTTGCTCAACTGGTATGCTGATGTAAGTATCAATGATGTATTAAACAAAGCTAATAGACCTAAATGGGCTCTACATTATCTCAATAGAGCATATCAAATTGATAAAACCAATAAGAAAGTATTAGAAGGTATTTCTCTGGTTTACAGTGTTCTTGGAGACACTGCCAAGTCAAATTCGTTTAAGTCTATGGCTACGCAACAAAATTAATATGAACCAGAACCTCCTCAATAATATAGCCCTTACCATGGTGCCTGAAGTAGGTCCTGTAATGGCCAAGCTACTGATCAGTTATTGTGGAAGTGCAGAATTGGTGTTTAAAGCATCAAAGAAGGAACTTTTAAAAATCCCTGGCGTAGGACCAAAGACTGTTGACAAAATAGTATCGTCTGATACGTTCCCAAGAGCTGAAGAGCAACTAAAGTTCTTAGCTAACAATAACGGAAAAGCCGTAGTTTTTCACTCTGAAGAATATCCGCAAAGACTCAAACACTTCGAATCTTCTCCGCTGGTCCTATATTTCAAAGGAGATATGAACCTCAACCACAAACGTACTGTGGCTATAATCGGGACCAGAAAACCCACTGAACAAGGAAAAATAAACTGCGAAAAACTTATCGAAGGGTTGCAAGATTATGGCGTACAGATTATTTCAGGGTTAGCCTTTGGTATTGATACTTGTGCACACAAAAAGAGTGTTGACACTAATACTGAAACGATTGGTGTAATGGGACATGGACTAGATATCTTATACCCTGCCGAAAACCGGAAACTGGTCAGTAAAATGATCAATAATGGAGGTGTGTTAACTGAATTCCCTATCAATACACGTCCTGATAGAGAAAACTTCCCTATGCGAAACCGAATCATAGCTAGTATGAGTGATGTAGTCGTTGTCGTAGAAAGCAAAAGAAAAGGAGGATCTATCATCACTGCAGAATTTGCAAATAATTATAGTAAAGACGTATTTGCAATCCCAGGAAGGACGACTGATGAAGCATCAGAAGGATGTAATAAATTGATCAAACAACACAAAGCAAATCTCCTAGAGTCGGCAGCTGATATAGGCTATATCATGAGATGGGACGAGACTGATAAATCTAGAGTAGTTCAAAAAGCTCTGTTTATTGACTTCGATGATGAAGAGCAAAAACTAATCGATATTCTCAAAGAGAAAGATTCGGTGACAGTAGATGAGCTTAGCCATTTGTTAAAACTGCCTCCTTCTAATCTTGCCAGTATGTTACTAAATCTTGAATTTAAAGGTGCGATACGTTCGTTGCCTGGTAAAAAATATATCTTGAGTTAATTCTCATAAATCATTATCTATGAAAAAGTATCTGTACTTATTATTTATGCTCATTGTCGCTATGTTTTCTTGTGATACTAATAAGAAAGCTATCATAACTGCTCAACCACAAATAGTAGAAAAGAACATCACCAGAACAGCTAAAAAAGCTAAAAATATAATCTTCATGGTTGGAGACGGTATGGGTATCACTCAGATCAGTTCAGGACTGTACAGCAATAATAATGAGCTCAACCTCGAAAGAATAAGTACGATAGGTCTTCATAAGTGCTATGCTTATGATGACTTGATTACTGATTCCGCGGCCGGTGCTACTGCATTTGCCTGTGGTGTCAAGACTTACAATGGTGCCATAGGAGTAGGCCCAGATTCAATACCTGTGCAGACCATCTTGGAAGAAGCAGAACTAAAGGAATTAAAAACAGGAATGGTCGCTACATCTACAATAGATCATGCTACTCCAGCATCGTTTGCGGCACACAATAAATACAGAAAAAACTATGAAGAGATAGCGCTAGACTATCTAGAGTCTGGGTGTGAAATTCTTATTGGTGGAGGTCAAAAAAGTTTTGACCGTAGAGAAATGGACGAAAGAAACTTGTCTGAAGAATTTGCCAAAAATGGATATACTGTTGTGAGTCATGTAGACAAAACAATCAACGAGATAGATATGACAGATGTAGAAAAATTGATCTTCTACACTGCCGATTCATCTCCACTACCTGTTTCTCAAGGGCGAGATTACCTCAAGCCTGCATCTGAATTGTCAATCAAGCACCTAAATAAAAATAATGATAATGGCTTTTTCCTATTGATAGAAGGTTCTCAGATTGATTGGGGTGGACATGCAAATGACGCCAATATGGTCATTACAGAGATGTTAGACTTTGATGAAACAATAGGCGCTGTTCTTGACTTTGCAGAGAAAGATGGTAACACACTAGTAATCATTACTGCAGATCATGAGACAGGAGGATTAGCAATACAAAAAGGATCAAAATTGAACGACCTAAAAACGGCGTTCACATCTGATTATCACACAGCAGATATCATTCCTGTTTTTGCATTTGGACCAGGAGAAGAAGACTTTAATGGTATCTATGAAAATACCGAGCTCTACCATAAGATGAGGGCAGCTCTCGGTTGGGAAAGTAAAAAAGACTAATACTAAATTAATTTACTAGCAATTTGCCCAGATTTCAAGACATTGATTCTCCATTTTAGTCATCTTTTCTTGATCTTCATCGGTCTTATCACCGTAACCCGCCATGTGGAGTAATCCATGTGCTATAACACGTAGAAGTTCTGACTCAAAGGTTGTTTTATACTCCTTAGCATTATCTCTCACTCTATCAACAGATATGAAGATGTCACTTTCTATTTCATGTCCCTGCTTATATGGAAATGTGATAATATCTGTATAATAATCATGGTTCAGGTAGGTCTTATTGATCTCTAAAAGATAATCATCACTGCAGAATATATAGCTGAGCTGAGTGACGGTTTTTCCTTCTTTGCTAACAATGAAAAGTAGCCAATCAGTAAGTTTATCTTCAGCTGGTAGGTCAAATTCTATTTCTTCTTTGTGGAAGGTTATGGACATGTTTGATTTCTATTGTGGTTCACAAGGTATCTGTTTTCTAGCTGATCACATACTTTGCAGGCACATGATCCGTCAACCACACACCGTTTTCAGATAAGTAGAACTTATAACCATCCGCAGCCATCTTTTGTGCAGATACTTTCAAGATTAAAGGGTTTCCTCTCCTTCTACCCACATTCTCGGCAGTAGCTGTTTCGTGAGAGAGATGTACATGTTGTCTATTCATACTTTTTAGCCCATTTCGCTTAATTAAGTCTAAATACTTTTCAACAGTTCCATGGTATAGAACTTCTGGAGGATCTACTTCCTTAAGCTCTACATCTACATTAACACTATGTCCTTGATTTGCTCTTATTTTATCACCTGCTTCATTGAATGAAAAACGCTTTTTATTATTTTCTTCAACAACCATTTGTAATAAGAGAAAATCGACTTTTTTGCCTTTTACTTCTAATCCATTAAGAACGTCATCCACTCTTGCCCACCCATTTTTATCAAGAGTTAAACCCAGTGCTTCAGGTTTATGGCGCAGTGCTAGGCTTAGAAGCTTTGATATGTTATATACTTTTTTCATTGTTTCTTAAAATTAGGTATTTTCTTTCTACACGTTGGATGTCTTTTTCCGAAAAGCAGACAACTTTTACTTCTTCTATGACATCCGTTTGCATCAAAAAAGAGACAATACTAAATCTTTGAATTACAGTTGCTCTATCAAAAGGAAATCGAAATGCTCCTGTACTTATATTTGGAAATGCTACTACTTTTGCCTTCACCTCTTCTGCGATAATCATGCTGTTTCGGTAAGCGCTGTAAAGCTTTTCGTCTTCATTTTTCTCTCCCTCAAACCATACAGGACCTACTGCATGAATGATATACTGAGCATGCAAACCATAGCCTGAAGAAACCCTAGCTTCTCCTGTTTTACACCCTTTGAATTTAGCACAATACGTTTTTAATTCTGGACCTCTGCCCTATGGATTGCACCATCGACTCCACCTCCCCCAGTAAGTGATTTGTTCGCGGCATTGACTATAGCATCAACATTAAGGTTTGTGATATCTCCCTGTATTACTTCTACATTGCCCATCGCTCTCTTAATCGCCTCTCTAACCTCCATTAGTATTATTCCTAACATGTTCTTCCCAGTTCCATCACCTCCATCCGCCCAATAGAAATCGTTTTGGGTATGTTCTACAAGATGATCATTCCCTGTACTCAAAAGCGTATCAAACATTTCTTGGTTTTGAATTACTTTAGCAAAGACGGCTTGCCCCATAATGTCATCCTTTACAATATCCCAATCTGGTCGAAGAGGTAAAGATCTATCTCTTCCAAATCGAGCTACGTCCATTGGGGAATTTATCTCTCTTGCTTTATTCTGTAATTTAGGATCAAGAAACTTCATTGCTTGAAAATAGTGCTCGCTTGTTCTCCATTCTACTCTATCAATAGTTATTGAATGAGCCGAAAAGTTAGAAAAACAGCCATAAGCATCTCCTGTTCTATAAAATTTTATTGTTTTCATTTTTGTTGTTTGTGAACTCCTTAATAAATGGAGTTATGAACTTCTCATTTCTAGAATAGACAGCAAATACTATCTCCTCAAAAACGTTCTTGAAATCAGTTTCTATTACTTCTCTGAAGTATCTAGCCATATCAATTGGATCATTTCTAAAAACACCACAGCCCCAAGCTCCTAGCACTAATACTTTATGATTATTAGCATAAGAAATAGACAATACTTTCGAAATTCTCCTTGTCATTACTGTTTCTATCTCCTTTATTCTTTCTGGTTCACGATGCACAACTACACCACTATTAACCGCAGGTGCCGTGATTACAGAAGCACAAATGAGCTGATCCATATTCTCACCATTCTCTTTTTTGAAGATAGGTGTTTGTGGTGTGTATATCATGTAGTCCGTGTAAAAGCAAGATTTCTGTTTTCTATTTGTCTCATAATATTCGGTGCACCCCAACAATGACGGGTACAAACCACTAGCCCTAGCTATGCTTTCTTCTTGAGCTTGACTTCCTCCTAAGAAGCCACCGCCAGGGTTTCGTGCAGATGCAAAATTCAAGCAAAGAACTCTCTCCTTCCCCTCTCTTTTTAACCTTCTAACACAATCCAAGGTGCTTTCGCTGGTTACTGATATTTTGGTTTCAAGTCTATCTCCTTTTATTCTTTCGATATCCAAGAGCTTATCTGACATGTTTGGAGAGTAGCATATTGTACCTAGTATTGAATCTTGTAATTGTTTATCTATTGATATTTCAGATCCAACAGAATTAGTGAAATATCTCTTCTCCATTATTTCTAACGTCTCGTCTGCAATCGACTTATTTTTATTTCTTTTCTTATCCATTCTCTTACTTATATAATTGGTCTTATAAAACACTATTGCGTTATTTAGACGCAAACATACGTTATGTGTACAAATAACGCAAATTAAATCCTTTATATTTAGTCATATCTTAAAATAAAAACAAATTAATTGATATAATGCACTGTTTACCAGCCTCTAATGTTTTTTCTCCACAAAATATTTATCGGACTTTTGAGTATTTAGATGCGTAACCGTATATATAACCTTCTTGATTACACCAAGTTTATTAAGTTTTTCCACAGGTCTGCCCACGAAAGTTTCATGTATTGTGATGGCAATATTTCTTTCGCACTAGGTTCCTTGTAAGGTTTTGCTGCATTGGTTAGGCTGCTGCATGATTGAATTATATCATCAAAAAGGTAGACTCTATTTCCTTTATTGATTCCTGGAACGGATGATAATAAACGAGCTCTAGTTCTAATACTAGGAAAAGTCTAATTTAGAGAAAGCAACCTGATTTATACCGTCTTTTGTTTTAGTCTCTTATCTTAAAATTGACCCTAACTAATACTTTTGTTTGGAACACACGTATAGATGCTTAGTGCAGATAAAAGGTCTTCTATCTTTATCAGGAAGCCAGATTACAAATTTAAGAGATATCTCTGGCGACGATATAATAAGTGGTGAAGTAAAAAGATTCAAAAAGAAAGATATAGTTAAGTAAGACATTTTATGTCCTGTCTATATTGTAGAGGTGAAGTGCTCCCCCAAAATAGGTGGTTCGGACACATTACCAAGTCAAATATTGGGTCTGGTTCCATTCAATGATAATGTGATACTTGTTGAAAATAGAAGCATGAATTGGTTTCTACATAAACCAAAAAAGCTCCGCAGAAATGAATCCACGGAGCTCCGATTATCTTCAATTAGTCGTTTTTGAAAGACTAATCTTCTATTTCTTCAACACCTTGTACCAATAGTGATACTTCTTCACCCAATACCTCAACAAATCCTTTGTTAATATTGAATGTTTCTTTATCGCCTGTTGAGGTTATTATTCTCACCGCTCCTGTTACCAGACTAGATACTATGGGTGCATGCCCTTTTAGTATCTCAAACTGTCCACTAGTTCCCGGAACTTTCACAGATTCTATACTTCCTTGGAAGATTTCTTTCTCTGGTGTTAGTACTATTAATTCCATCTTATTCGATATTTAGATGTTTAGACTATAGACTTTTCGACTTTAGATATTCGACTTTATCGAAGTACCGATTCTCTCCTCGAATATCTAAAAATCGAAAAGTGAACCGGTCTAATAGTCTAACCGTCTAATTACTTATGCTTCAGCTATCATTTTCTTACCCGCTTCTATTACTTGTTCGATGTCACCTTTCAAGTTGAAAGCTGCTTCTGGATACTGATCCAATTCCCCATCCATGATCATGTTGAAACCTTTGATCGTGTCTTCGATAGGTACAAGTACTCCAACAAGTCCTGTAAATTGCTCCGCTACGTGGAAAGGTTGAGATAAGAAACGCTCTACTTTTCTCGCTCTGTATACTACATTTCTATCTTCATCAGAAAGTTCTTCCATACCAAGGATAGCAATGATATCTTGAAGTTCTTTATATCTCTGAAGGATTCTCTTTACTCTCTCTGCAGTGTCATAATGCTCATCACCAATGATCGCAGGATCCATAATTCTTGATGAAGAATCTAGAGGATCAACAGCAGGATAGATACCTTTCGCTGCGATCTTTCTATTCAATACCGTCGTTGCATCAAGGTGTGCAAATGTTGTTGCCGGTGCAGGATCCGTTAAATCATCCGCAGGTACATATACCGCTTGCACTGATGTAATCGATCCTCTCTTTGTAGAGGTAATTCTTTCTTGCATAAGACCCATTTCCGTTGCAAGTGTAGGCTGGTAACCTACGGCTGATGGCATCCTTCCTAGTAGGGCAGATACTTCAGAACCTGCCTGAGTAAATCTAAAGATATTGTCAATAAAGAATAGGATATCCTTTCCACCTTGTGGATCAGATAAGTCACCATCTCTATAATATTCTGCAATTGATAATCCAGAAAGTGCAACTCTCGCTCTTGCTCCAGGAGGCTCATTCATCTGACCGAATACGAATGTTGCTTTAGAAGTCTTTAACATCTCTCTATCCACAGATTTCAAATCCCAGCCCCCTTCTTCCATAGAATGCATGAATTTCTCTCCATAATTGATGATGCCAGCTTCTAGCATTTCTCTCATAAGATCATTACCTTCTCTTGTTCTCTCTCCTACACCTGCGAATACCGATATACCGTCGTATCCTTTTGCAATGTTGTTGATCAACTCTTGGATAAGTACTGTTTTACCTACACCTGCACCTCCGAAAAGACCAATTTTTCCACCTTTTACATAAGGCTCTATAAGGTCAATTACTTTGATCCCAGTAAACAGAATCTCAGTATCCGTAGAAAGGTCTTCATATCTAGGCGGCGTCTGGTGGATTGATCTTACATTCTTAGTTTTATCTAAGTTGCCAAGACCATCAATCGCATCACCTGTTACGTTGAACAATCTTCCTTTGATCTGCTCACCGATAGGCATTGAAATAGGTGCGCCAGTATCGACTACTTCTGTACCTCTTGTCAATCCATCAGATGAATCCATGGCTATAGCTCTTACGCTATCCTCTCCAAGGTGTTGTTGTACTTCGAATACTAAATCATTTGCATTGTCTCTTTTGATAACAAGTGCATTTAAGATTTCAGGTAATTGTGATCCTTCCTGAGAAAAGCTTACATCAACTACTGGTCCGATGATTTGCTTGATTTTCCCGATATTAGCCATAGTGGTATAGAAATTTAAGTTATATAAATTAAGGCTTTCTGAATTTTGGTGCAAAGATATGGAAATCCTTATAAAATAAGGGTACAATTTGATTAGTTTATCTTGTGTTTATAAAGAGTCTGCTGTTTTATGATTTTGCATTAATTTGTTCGCTATTAACCGCTTATTTTAGAATAAGTGTTATGTTATTTTTGTCGTGACGGAATCTAGATTTGCGACAATGGACAAATTGAGGATAAAGAATATAGTTTCTAAACTATTGTACCAAAAAATCAAGCACCACTATTATAATTTATTTCTCATTCTGACCGCTCATTTTATTATAAGATCACTACCGTATACCTTCAAATTATAATTTGTACTTTTATAGTAAATAACCAATTATGAAATCAATATTTCTTTTGTTTTTTATCGGATCATTTAACTTTTCTACTGCGCAAATAGTGTCTTCATATCATGATGTTTTGCATAGCGACTATTTATTTTTGAATACTATAGAAGAGGACAAATGTGGCAACCTTTTTATAGCTGGCACAGCATCATCACCCTTTAATCTTGGCCTCAACAGTGAAATTAGTTTTGAAACGGGTGCAGACAAAGACTTATTTGTTGTAAAATACGATGTTAATAAAGAGTATGAGTGGCACCTTTACTTAAAGACTAACTCTCAAGTGATAAGGACTTCAAAAATCCAGTTTGATAATGAAGGAAATGTATATCTTCTTGGTTACTTTACTGGTTTTATTGATATGACTCCTGATGGACTAAACCGCTATTTGGCAGAAGATGGATTACAAGAATTCATAGCTAAATATAGTGCTGATGGTCAGTTTATATCAATGTATACTTTTGAACACAACATAAATAATAACATACTTCAATTCGAAATTAAAAATGACCAAATCTATATTGCTTATTCGTCAGAAAACTCAATTGACATAGATCTCTCAGAAAATGAACTAATAATAAATACTTATTATCAAGATATTCCTGATATTTATAGAGATGTCTACGTTAGTTATAATTTAGATTTTGAAATTCTTAACTATTTTATTTCGACATACAGGACTCACCCACAAAAAGTATTCTTTTTGGATAATGGAGATTTTGTTTCTGGCGGTTTAGTGGGTCCACAAGCTGATTTAGGTTATAATGAATCTATAAATGTATCTGGTGGTAGCTTTAGAAGCCCATATATAGCTAAATATGACAGTGACAAGAACTTAATCTGGTATTATATTCTTAACTTGAACGAAATCAACAAGTTAGAATATTTTGCTGTATCAAATGATAGACAAAATACCTACTTGATAGTATTTATAGGAGATGATGAATTTAATGGTGAACAAATTTTTCGAGAAAGGGTTATTTTAAAATTGAATAATCTTGGGGAACTAGTCGCGAGTAAAAGAATAAGCGATAATATTGATGGCAATGCTTTTATTGTAATTGATTCAGATGAAAATATATGGGTCATTGCGGACGATGCGAATTTAATAGTAGATCATGACGATGAATTGAATGATTATGCTTTGATTGTTTTTGATAGAGATTTACAAGTAATCGACTCAGCCTTAATGTGGGCGGACTACATACTTCCTTCTAGGATGATTCCAAAGGTTTCTGGTGGAGTTACTATAGCAAATAATGGAAGAGATGGTAAGCTTTATATTGCTCTTGATGAAGAACTTTCTATGAATGGGGAATTAAAAATAACGCTTCAGGATCTCTTTGTTGAGGCTGAAACAGGTAATGTCAAAATCCACTCAACAATACCTACATCAGTGTTTCCAACAGTATCAAAAGATGTTGTAAATTTTAAAAGTAGAGATAATCGATTAATAGAAAATATTAGTATTCAATCAATATCGGGAATGTTAGTTTCAAAGTATAAAGTGAAATCTTGTTATCATTCAATGAACATAGAGGCCCTAGACGTAGGAGTTTATATTGCTCGTATAACTTTTGATTCTGGAGAATTTGAGAACCATAAATTTATTAAGAACTAAAATCCTAATATTGTCGAGAATGAACTATATCCACCAAACCTTTCGTTATCAGACTGTAACTAAAATGTAGTAGTCGAATAACACATTTATTACATGAGTTTTTAAGGTGAGGGATTCCCCAAGTTCCAAACCAATTATAAAATAAGAATTATGAAATCATTACTATTCACTTTAGTGACATTTGTCTCTATGGGTCTATCAGCACAGACGGAAGTTGACTTTCTAAATGCTGTAGGTAAAAAGGATCTTTCAAAAGTTGGAGCTTACTTAGCACCAAACGTATCTTTTTGTATCAATGACAATCAGAAAAAAATAAGCAAATCAACCGCTATTTCCGAGTTGAAAAAATTCTTATCTACTAAAAATATTCAGAAATTTAAAATTCTTCATAATGGTAAATCCTCTGATAAAACTTCAAGCTATAGAGTAGCTAGAATCAAAACCCAAGAGGGAACATACCGCATATTTGCATATTCTGAAGGCTCAGGTCGGTCGTCAAAAGTGGTAGAAATCCGCATTGATCCCATGTAAATTAAAATTTAGGTTTTTTTAATCCCCACAACACATTATACATTACTACTGATTATCAACTAATTAGAACATATCTAAAAAATAAAATATGTTTTTTTGGTAAGCAACACTTTTATCTTTGGATATTACCGCATATATTGCACTCATATTAATTAACTAAAAGCATTACGCCTATACATTAGATTTTACACTTAAAGAATACTTAATCAGATTATTTTTACCTAACCGATTAAAAGTGTAGAGCTATGAATGTATGTGAAATGAAAGACCAGGAGTTAATTAAAACCTACCTTAAAGGCAACGATAAAGCCTTCGAAATTCTTCTTAAAAGACATAAAGACAAAATTTATACATCAATTTATCTTTTCGTAAAAGATACTGAGATGGCTAATGATATATTCCAAGATGTATTCATCAAGATCGTAGATACACTACGAAGAGGAAAATACAACCATGAAGGTAAATTCTTACAGTGGGCTATGAGAATATCATACAACATGTGTGTTGATAATTTCAGAAAAAACAAGAGAAGAACCAAAGTATCATCCACTGAGACATTCGATATATTTGATGTTTTAGAATCAAAAGATGATAATATGGAGACGACTATGATCAAGTCGCAAATGCACAAAAAAGTAAGAAGTTTGGTAGATGAGTTGCCGCCTGAGCAAAGAGAGGTTGTAATCTTAAGACACTATGCAGATATGAGTTTCAAAGAGATCTCACAATTGACTAGAGTAAGCATCAATACTGCACTTGGTCGTATGAGATATGCACTGATCAATATGAGAAAGATGGCTGACGAAAGAAATATGGTCGCAGTTTAAGTAAGATTAAATTAAGATGGTAGAGATGAGATTGCAATTATAAAACTCTGCATCAAGGTAATAGCAAGAAAAAGCAAGTATGGTCTATGATCGTGCTTGCTTTTCCTTTTACAGTCATCAGAATCGACCAAATTTCCCCTCTTGAATTCAAAAGTACTAACTAAGAACTTCACAATATGCATCTAAATAGTCTAGAATGCATCTTGGCAAAAAATTTATCATTACCTTTCCTGCGTGAAAATAACGCAAAATATAAAAGTGTCCGTTGATGCTGTAGTCTTTGGATACAGCTCAGGAGAAGGATTATCAATTTTATTTATCAAGAGAAAAATTGATCCATTCAAAGGCAGCTGGGCACTACCTGGAGGTTTAGTACTCAATGAAGAATCTCTTAAGAATGCCGTAGAAAGGGAGCTAGAAGAAGAATCTGGTGTGAAAATTACTTATCTGGAACAATTATATAGTTTTGGTCAGCCTAATCGAGATCCTAGAAATAGAGTACTATCGGTTGCTTATTTTGGATTAGTAAGGCCCTCAGCTTTCCGACTCAGAGCTGCTACTGATGCTATGGACGCCGCTTGGTTCCCAATCAAAGACTTGCCAAATCTCGCATTTGACCACATCGAAATAGTAACTAAAGCAATCCAGAGGCTCAAAGCCAAAATCACTTACGAACCCATTGGGTTCGAACTATTAGGCAAAAAGTTTCCATTTTCAGAGTTAGAGAAGCTTTATTCTGCGGTACTGGACAGGCCTATAGATCGACGTAACTTCAAAAAAAAGATTATGAAGTTTGGCTTCTTGATTGAGACCGACGAAAAACAAAAGTTATTAGGTTCAGGAAGACCAGGAAACCTATTTAAATTCGATGAGAGTCGATATTTTAAGTTGGTAAAGGAAGGAATTAATTTTGAGGTGTAGATAAATGAATAATCAATTAACCATAAAGGATTTATTATTTGGATTGGCTATTGGAGATGCGTATGGGGCGGGAGTAGAATTTCAAGATCGAAATTGGATCGCAGAGAATGTAGATTTTAATTGATTTATAAATGCACGTCATCAAATTCAAGTACCTAAAGAGCTATTATCAAATTTCCCTGAAAATTACTTTCCATGGAGGTATACTGATGATACAGAAATGACTATTGGTGTAATTAAAGCAATGATCAGTCCTTTAAAGTTTTCTGAAGAGTTGTTAATTAATAAATAGCTCAAGGAATACAAATATGGAATAGATAAATATAATTTTTGGAAGAAATGGGCATGGATCAATGGCTTGGTATTTCTCTGGTAATAAAACGATTGAAAAAATAAGGCCATTTCAAGCGAACAGACCTAATCTTGGAAATGCTCCAGCTATGAGGTCCGTTGCTTTAAGATTAATAAACAAAGAGGATCTTTATAAATTTTGCGAAATCAATGCTAGAGCCACTCACCCAAACAAAATGGAAATCTTATCTAGCCAAATTGTAGCATTTTCCTACCATTTTGTAATAAAATTAAATGGAGAAATAAACGAAATAAGTAAAAAAGATCCTAAATTTTGACTACTCATCCGCAAGCGGATGGAGCATTCGCCAAAATTTTTCCACCCTAAAGGTCGGTATTCGGATCTTTTTTGTGATAGGGCGTTTTTATGCAAGAACATCTTTTTATGACTCCGACGCAAGCATCGGAGAATTTAAGTATTAAATGCTGCTTTTCTGTAATTTCTCTCATTTTTGCGTTTAAAGAATATTTAAATGCTATAGATAAATTACCGCCTTTCGAAAATTGCACTGATGAAGAGGTCGTTATTTTGTGAAGACCCCGACCTATCGGAAAACCATATTTTCTTTCTGGAATAAATGGAGTCCCCTCCGATTCGAAGTATACTGCTGGATGCGTTCTTCATATTCTAAAACATTCAAGCAGTCTCTTTCGTGCTCTCAAAACCTCCATTCTGATGGAAGGTGATGTCGATTCTCTTGCTTCAATTACTACAGGTATTCTATGCGGGAAATACGGAACCCACTCTCTGCCATCCTACATGTTGGAATCTATAGAAAGTCCAGAATATATCATCAGAATAGCGAATTCGTTTGAGCAATTTTTAATAAAAAGGCAAAAAGACTGATAATAATTTGCGTAATTAATACACATATACTATATTTGTGTTAATAAAACGCAAATAAGATGAACATAGGAGTAATCATAGCAAGATTCCAGACACCATATCTTCACGAAGGACATAAAGCAATCATGGATGAGGTCACAGAAAATCACGATAAACTGATCATTGTCCTAGGAGTGTGTCCAGTGAGAGGAAGTAGAAAAAACCCTTACGATTACTTCACTCGTGAGAAAATGATCAAACGAGAATATCCAGAAGTAGTGGTGCTCCCACTGAGTGACCACCCGAGTGATGTACAGTGGAGTGAAAACTTGGATAATATCTTAGTTACGGCATGTCCAGCAGAGCTATTTGCATTATATGGTAGTAGAGACAGTTTCATCCCTTTCTACAGTGGTAGAAACAAGACTATCGAGTTGCCTGAACATGGAGACCATAATGCTACTGAACTCCGACAGAAATATGCGGACAAGGTATTCGACAGTCAAGACTTCCGAGCGGGAATCCTATATGCTTACCACAATCAATATCCGAAAGTCTATCCCACTGTTGATATTGCAGTATTCCGAAATGAAGGAAAAGAAGTCCTCCTAGGCAAAAAGCCGAACAACATGAAGTGGAGACTTATCGGTGGATATGTAGACCCTACTGATGATAAATTAGAAGACGCCGCCCAACGAGAACTGAAAGAAGAAGCAGGATCTATAAAAGTAAAAAACATGACTTATCTTATGAGTACAAAAGTAGATGATTGGAGATATAGGAGTGAAGTAGATAAGATTATCACAACAGTATTCCGATGTGAATATGTAAGTGGGAAATTCAAAGCACAGGATGATATATGTGAGTTAGCTTGGCACAATGTAGGGGATCTGGAAGCAATGATAGAGAGGGGAGAAGTTACACCTGAGCATGTTGATATCATTGGTAACGTCAAGTTTTTTTGGCAAAAAAAGGAATAATATGTGGTTCAAAAAATTAATGGGTTTTGAAGATACTAACTATGCAGATGTCCAAAAAAACATCCGCGTAATTGGAAATAAAATAGAGTCACTAGTAAACGGAAATTCTCACCAATATGGAAAATTAGAAGTTCTTTCATTGCAAGAATTAAAAGAAATTTCACCACCAAGAGAAGTTTATAATGGTTCCATCAAAGTAAATCAAATTGTGGCTAATGTAACGGACCTACATAATGATTAAAACAATAAAAATGCCGTATTTCAAGCAGCCTCTCAGTTCAACTTATTAGAAATGATTGGTCCTCATATATCTCCTGAAAACGGAGTGGATCGCTATGAAATAGACTACACACAAGGCCCAGCTTGTGCCATTGCATGTGGAGCTGGAACTATTTATAGAAATTATTTCGTCAAATTAAATGGGCTGACAGGACAAACAATTCATAATCAAATAGATTGCTTAGATGAAATTGGAAATCAAATGAGAAATGAAGAATTGAATTTGTGGAATATGAGAAACGGGTATGCTTTACCAAGTAAACAAGGGATACTGCATATCAATAAAACTATTTTATGCCTTTCTCAAACAGAACGTGAAGAGTTAAAAGGAAAACTAAAAGTTGGTATACAATCAAATACAGAAGTTACTAGCTCAATTAATGCGCATCTAGTTACTCAGATATATTGTTCTGCATTGCCTGTTTCGTATTCTCAAATTGATCCAATTCTTTTTGAAACTTTCTCCAAATTGATTCTGGAAGCAACATATGAAGCTACTTTCTATGCAGCTTTGAAAAATATGGATAGAACAGGATGTAATAAACTCTACTTAACATTAGTCGGAGGAGGAGATTTTGGAAATAGAAAAGGTTGGATATTAGATGCAATTGCCCTTGCCATTTCAAAATTCAAATTGACTCCTTTAGATGTAAAATAGTAAGCTTTAGTCGCATTGACAAAAAAATTAATGAAAAGTTGAAAACATAAAACACAATTACCATGAAAAATTACAACCTAATACTCTTAGCTGATGCATATAAATACAGCCATCACAAACTCTACTACCCTGGCACAACAAAGGTATATTCATATCTAGAAAGCCGAGGTGGCTACTTCGACACCACCATATTTTATGGTTTACAATATTTCCTCAAAGAATACTTAAAGGGGCGCGCATTTACGCAGGAAGACCTCGATGAAGCAGAAAAGTTCATGCCCCAAGTCTTTGGGAGAGATGATGTATTCGACAAGTCAAAATTCCAATACATCCTTGATAAACATAACGGATATTTGCCCGTTAGAATCAAAGCCGTACCAGAAGGAACGGAAGTGCCCGTAAGTAATGTTTTAATGACCATAGAAAATACGGATCCAAAATGTTACTGGTTGACCAATTTCTTGGAAACACTATTGATGCAGATTTGGTATCCGAGTACCGTGGCTACAATCAGTAAAGAAGTCAAAAAACTTGTTGTGAAATACTACAATGAGACCGCTACAGAAGATTCAAAAGCGGGAATAGACTATGTACTGCACGACTTTGGATTCCGAGGTGTAAGTAGTGTCGAAAGTGCTGGTCTTGGTGGAAGTGCCCACTTAATTAATTTCAACGGCAGCGATACGTTAGCCGCATCAGTCTTGGCTAGAGATTATTACAATGCCGAGAAGGTATACGGTGTCAGTGTACCCGCTACTGAACACAGTATCGTCACCTTGCTTGGTGAAAAAGGCGAAAAAGAAATATTCGAACATGTGATAAACACTTTCCAAAGTGGAACCATAGCGTGTGTTTCTGATAGTTACAATATTTTCAGAGCATGCAAGGAATACTGGGGTGAAGACTTGAAAGAAAAGATACTAAATAGAGATGGTGTGTTAGTAATCCGTCCAGATAGTGGAGACCCAGCGATGACATTGTTGGCAATCTTTGAGATACTATTTGATAAATTTGGATTCAAAACGAATAGTAAAGGCTACAAAGTACTGCCACCACAAGTAAGGGTCCTGCAAGGTGATGGAGTTAATTATGAATCTATCAGAGAAATTTACGAACGATTAAAAGACGCTAAGGTTAGTGCCGAAAACCTTTTGTTCGGAATGGGTGGAGCACTCTTGCAAAAACTGGACAGAGATACTCAGAAGTATGCACTAAAATGTTCTTATGCCGAGATCAACGGAGGGGCTGTAATCGTACAAAAGCGACCAACAGAAATGGATGCTAATGGTAATATTACAGAATCATTCAAAAAATCAAAAGGTGGAAGGTTGAAATTGATTAATATTGATGGAAAATATAAAACAGTGAAAGAAGAGGAAAACCCAAACGCTCAAGATCATTTGATTACTGTATTTGAAAATGGGAAAATTATTAAAGAATATAGTTTTGAGGACATAAGAGATAGGGTTAAGTTGTAATCTTGGATTGCTTATTTGGAAGGCTATCAACTCCCAGAACCAATCCCGAAGGGTATTAACTGCTTCTTGGCTCTGGCAAAGGACTAAAATAAGCTATAAAAAACAAGCCAAAGCACAAACTCCGCAAGAGCCCAGACCAAATTTCTTCTTTCGAAGGGATAAAGTATTTCATTTATGACCGCTCTTGCAGACTTCCGGCCAAGCTACGTTAAATCAGAGAGTGGCCGTCAATATCCCAATAAAAAGAACGACAAAGCAAGAAACGAAACCAACCAAAAAATCACTGAACTACAAATAAAACTATAAACCTCCGATCAAATAAAACTAACCCATGAAAAAAATATTATTCCACACCAATGCTTACACATACCTAGCTAAAACTTTACTTGCAGAAGGTAAATATGAAGAAGGTCATTTAGAGCTTTCCCACTTTGCTGACGGAGAGCGATACCAAAGGATACTTACCAAAGTAGAAGACAGAAAGGTTATCGTTCTAGGAGGCACAATCAATGATTCGTCAACATTAGAACTCTATGACTTATGTAGCACACTGGTAAAGCTAGGTGCAAGAAGTCTTAGTATTGTAATCCCCTATTTTGGATATTCCACTATGGAACGTGCAGTAAAAGACGGTGAAGTAGTAACTGCAAAGACTAGAGCTCGATTATTTTCATCTATCCCCCGTAGTACCAAAGGAAATCGCGTCTACCTCTTCGATCTTCACACAGAAGGACTACCTCATTACTTTGAAGGGCACTTAAGGACTGTACATGTATATTGCAAAGATATCATTATGAAAGCCGTAAGAGATTACGGAGGAAGCAATTGCGTCCTTGCTAGCACCGATGCTGGTAGAGCAAAATGGGTAGAATCTCTAGCCAATGACCTCGGGCTTCAGGCTGCATTTGCCCTAAAGCGTCGACTTAGTGGAACGGAAACCGAAATCACAGCTATCAATGCTGATGTAAAAGATAAAACGGTTATAATATACGATGATATGATCAGATCAGGAAGCAGTCTTATCAATGCAGCACAAGCTTATAATCAGGCTGGTGCTAAAGAAATATTTGTGATCACAACCCATGGAGTCTTTGTGGATGGATCTATTGAAAAACTAAAATCTTCAGGTGTAATAAAAAAGATCATCTGCACCGATACACATGCAAATACTCAGACGATTAATGATGCATTTGTAGAAGTGAGAAGTATTGCTGATTTGATAAAAAGGGTTTTATAGTTTCTTCGCTACTCCTTTAATAAACCACGAAAGGTCCTAATTCCATCAAAGTAATTTCCTATCCTTAGATTCTCATTTGGACTGTGCTGATTGTTATCACTATTGACTAAAGGAACAATAACTGCGGGTACTCCCAATGACTTTATAAATGGCGAAATAGGGACACTTCCCCCAAGAATACGCACGCGAACCGGTTCTTGCCCAAACTCAGCCTTTATAGCCTCATAAACCATGTTACCAATTGGAGAATCTAGCTCAGTTCTGAAAGCTTCATAGGCTCGACTATTAGTGAATTGACAGATTTTTGGATTCTGGAACCTTTCTATCGATGTAGGCTTTCTGTTTAATACCAAATATCCTTGATCTATAATATGCTGTTTTACCAATTCTACCTGTCTTTGAGGAGGAGTTTCTGGAACTAAACGAATGTCGATCTCAGCTGTAGCCGTTGCGGGTACGATCGTTCTGGCTTCACTACCTATCCATCCTGACCCCATCCCTCTGATATTTAGAGAGGGATACTGTATTGATTCTTGGTAATTTGCTCCTACTTTATCTATATTTCCAATACCTAGTTTGACTCTGAATTCATTTTCATTATCAGGAACTTGTGCTAAGATCTCCCTTGTAGCGTCATCAATGACCACTCCGTCATAAAATCCAGGAATCGTCACTCGACCATATTCATCCTTCATAGATGATAACAATTGCGCTAATCGCAATGCAGGATTAGGTGCATAATTCCCATAATGACCACTATGTAGAGGAAAAGTTGGACCATATACCTTTATACTTATCGTTGTGATTCCTCTTGCACCATATGTAATGGTGGGTTGGTTGCTGATATGTTTGGGGCCATCAAAAATCAATAACATGTCTGCCGCAAGTGCTTCTTTATTCTTTTCGACTGCTCCTGCCAATCGGGGAGATCCTTTTTCTTCTTCGAAATCCAAGATCACCTTAAGGTTAAATGGCAATGATTCTCCCTTTTCTTTTATCAACTTCATGACCGTGAGAAACATAATAAAAGGTGATTTATCATCTGAAGCAGACCGAGCAAAGATCCTCCATTCTGGATCAATATCTTCGTTAATCAATTTATTCCAATCAATATCTACCCATCCCTCTCCTTCTACTTGCTCTTTGAGTACCGCTTTATATGGATCATCTTGAAACCAAAATTGAGGATCTACAGGTTGCCCATCAATATGGAAGTAATACATTATTGTCTTTTGGTTTGGCTTCTTTTCTTTATAGCTCGCCAATATCAAAGGGACCGTTTCAGTCTCTAGTCGTTGGGTCGTGAATTCCAGATCACTCATATTAGATTCCACCCATTCTATATTCTTTAAGATATCTTCTGGATGATTGGCATCGTTTGGAATGGCCAACAGTTCTTTCAGTACCTCAAAAGATTCTATCGTTGCTTTATGCATTTCTCTGTCACTTCCCCTTTGCTGAGTATATGCATTTATACAAAAAAGTATAAACAGTGTTGGTAGTAATAATTTCTTCATATTTATATCATTATTGACATGCGTAGATAGCAAATGAACCCAACCAATGCCCTCCTTCATAACTATCCCCAACCAATGCTGGAAGAGAATTTTCAATATGTTTATTGACAACAGTTATGAGATGATTGTATTTGTGGTCAGTTTCTGCAATGGATTTCAAGCACCATGCTCTACTAAAATTGACACCATCCAAGTGTACCAGTTTTCCATCAGTTCTATCGCTTACTTTTCCAACTGCAAGCTCAAAATTTCTATCTTTAAGTTGAGGAAGAAACAGATCTAACCATTGGATGTATTCATCTTTAGGCAATACTCGACTCATGAGGCTAGCTTCTTCAAGACATGGAGATAGAAAATCAAATCCACTTGGTTCCCATGTGATTGGACAGTTTTTATCACTTTGATAATAATCCTTTGCTCGTTTTTTAAGCAGGCTTTCAAATCCGACATTACCCACAGCCTTAGCATAATCCAAAGCGAATGACATTCCAAAAGCGGTGTTCGGGTGTTCGCCCACACGTATTGGATAGACAAGCTTTGGAAGAAATTCAGCGTATTTACCTACGATCATATCTGTCATCGGTTGTAGGTTCGACTCTAGATCTCTAGCTAATGGATCCTCCCAAGTATGCAGTTCTTCCGCTAGTTTGAGAAGCCACGCCCATCCATATGTGCGTTCGTAAGTTTTATTATGCCCTTCGAAGTATTCTAATTCCTTTAAGATATTTTCTTTACTGATGTTCTGCTTTAGTTTAGAAATAGCATCTTCTTTATTTTCTATGTTCGGAAAGTCTTTGAGTAATTTCACCAGTGACCAATGCCCGTGAACAGACGAATGCCAGTCAAAACAACCATAAAACGAAGGGTGCAAATCTCTTGGTTCACGCAAATCTCCTTTACCCCCAACTACCTGTCCTAGCTTATTAGGATATTCTTGGAACACACAAGCAAGTGGTAATTCGATTAAGTTATTGGCTGCTTTTATATTTAGTTTTATCGATTTCACCGCTTCATATAGGATAGCTTCTTGTCTCTTTACTTTTTGGTCTGAACAGGATGATAGTCCCATTCCTATAAAGAATAAGAGCATTAATTTTATAGATTTCATATACCTAATTTCATCCTTATTAATTCTAAATTCAACATTCGCAATTTGATATTCTAAGTTGTCCTTTACTCTTCTTTAGCCAACGTACCCCCATTAATCACACTACTGAAAAACAGTGCATTTCCAAACATCTTATTTCCACCATACCAGTACCCTCTGAAGAGCAGGTTATCTTGAAAACAGATCACTTTACCGCTTCCAGACCTATGAACGGTAACTGCAGGTTTATTAGCTGCTTTTTTATCAAACCCTCTTGGAATATAACCGGATTGTACCGGTGAGTTGGTGTATTTTACTGGTGATGCGTAACTATTCTCTGGCATATCATATACTGAGGTTCCTCTTCGGAATAGTGAAATACTACTGTTGTCATATCCATAACAAAGAGGGTGAGAAAGGTCCATCTCGGCGCCAAATATTGCTCCCCCTAACACACCAGCACCTCTAGAAGATGAAGACATCTGGTATGCTTTTGAAATTGATTTTTCATTCTCATTTTTAGCGTCTTTCGTTTTTTCTAAAGAGATTAGTTCTTTTGCTCTTGCCCAATCTATGGCATCTCTAAAAAGTATAAGGTTCCCTCCACTTTTAACCCAATTTGTGATTTTTTCTTGTTCTTTAATATTGAGATCGTTGTAGCTACCATTGACCATGATGAGCGTATTGTATCTATCCATCTTCGCTCTAAATAACTGTCTTTTGTCCAGCATTGTAAGTGGAATATTATACCTCCTATCAAGATGATGCCACACTTCTCCTGCGTCATAACTTGTAACTCCTTCTCCCACGATCATAGCTACTTTAGGCATTTCTAAGATGTCCACTTCTGGATTTCCAAGGGTCATGTTATTATCAGCCCAGCCAGTACTCACTGCGTAGAAATCAACAGCATAGTTTTCTGATATTGCTGATAGTTTGGCTTCTATTTCAGCCTTATTTAATTTTTGATTTTGAATAGGAATTACAATATCACCCCTTTCGAATCTTCTATTTCCTTTGCCTGTGTCGAGAGCAAATTGCTTATTAATCACCTTCGTCCTTAATCCAGCATTCATTACTTGATACAATGCGGCGGGAGAATTGTAGCTCTTCCAGTCCAAAATATAGGCATAGGGCCTATTCATTTTATAAAGGTTGCCACTTGGCTCCATTGATGAAATCTTACTTCCTAGTTTCACACTTCCTTTCACCTCCGCATACGTTAAGTCAAATGCTAATGGCAGCGTCCATGCTGATACATCATAGAATAGACTATCTGGAAATGTTCGTACTTTTTCGAAAATCGTCTTAACCATCAGATGTTGATTTTGATCCATTGGAACATAGTAGGAATTCTCCTTCGGAAATCGTTTTTCATCTAGATTTTCATCTTGAGATAGTCCATACATTTCTACCTTATGCGAAGACAAAATTCTGTAAAAATTAGACATTTTGACTTCATCCTTATCAGTGATTAAATACCCCTTGATTTTTGATGATTTGGCTGCTTTGTTTTGATTCTTATAAAAATCTCTTTTAAAATTAATCAACTCTACTCTCATATTGGCCGTAGCTTTCTGTGTAGATAGAGATGTCACAAATTGATTTTTTATTGTAAATGGAAAGGACAATAATCCATTAGAACTTTCTTGGAGGTGCCCTCTGGAACTTGCCTGTTCAAACAGTATTCCAATACAACCATTCGCGTCGGGATAAGTACTTCCTTTGCCATAGTAGAAATCATCGAAACTTGCTTTAGTGTAATACAAAGAACCAATACTATCCAATGCTGTAGCATGATAAGTTCCTATTTTTTCTGTCAAATCTTGATTAAGTTGGGGCGTATTTGGATTGGTTCTAGAAGGAATACCTGGTTGGAAAAAGAAAGTAGAATTAGTACCCATCTCATGATGATCTGTTAATACATTAGGTTTCCATTGGTGGAACACTTTGATTCTTCCTTGACTCTCAGGGTGCGTTAGCAGTAACCAATCTCTATTCAAATCAAACCAATAGTGATTCGTTCTTCCCCGAGGCCATACTTCATTTAATTCTCTAGATGCTGGATCGCTTACTAGTGTTTTACCTTTATGTGTATTTGCCCAAGAGGCAAATCTGTTCAACCCATCGGGATTATAACATGGGTCCATTAGGATAAATACATTTTGAAGCGTGTGCATCACTTCATTGCTCTTTCCTGCAGCTAGATAGTATGCATTAACTAAACCCGCATTAGCTCCACTAGACTCATTCCCATGGATGCTGTATCCTTGGTATAAAACGGCAGGAAGGTTATCTATCGATACTTTATCAGATTCACTGTGGTCTGTTAATTGTAGGTGTGCTTGACGGATGTTTTCTTTTCTAACTATGTTTTCTGGAGAACTGATCATTACCGTGTACAGCGGTCTGTTTTCGTGTGATCTAGCATATTCTACCATTTCGATCCTGTCAGATGCTGCATCTAATGCCTTCAGATAGATAATTAATTGATCATGACTTACATGCCATTCTCCAATGTCGTATCCTAGGATATCTTTAGGAGTTGGAATAGATGTATCGTACTCTCCTTCGGGTAAATAATATTCCATCCCACTTTGAGAATAAGAAATGGAAATAGATAAAAGGACAAAAGCAACAGCCTTGAGTAGTAAATTCATGTTAGTATTATTTATGTGCCAAAATATCGATTGTTAATCAGGCACATAAATAAACGAAAAATAAGTCGTTCCTACATCAAAATTGGAGTGAAGTGATTTAAGAAAACAATGTTAATTCTTTTGGAAACTTTTTGGTTCACAATTTCGACAGCTCTCGGGATCAGCTTTTTCTCGGTATTAACATACCTTAACGTTGAAGATAAAGGATGTATTTTTCCGCGTAGTATGGTTCGTCGATATAATTGACCAGAGGATATGTTTCGAAATAGTCTTTTTTAGAAAGATCGTTAGTTTCATCTTTGACCCTGCCACCTTTTAGCGCTATTATCCCATTTGGTTGGGCATGCCTTTGATCATTGGGATCTATAAGATTCGTAGACCATTCTTTGAGTCTTTCTATTTTGGCAACAGCACGAGTCACTACGAATTCGTATTTCTTTCGGTGTTCTTCTGCGCGAACGTGCAGTGCATTGAGGTTTTCTATTTGTGCTATTTCTTTGACCTCGTTTACTACCGTTATCTTTTTCCGAGTACCATCTATAGCTGTGAATTTCACATTTGGAAACATGATAGCTAATGGCACTGCAGGGAATCCTCCACCTGTACCCAAGTCCAGAACCTTAGATCCATCTTTGAACTGGATAAACTTAGCAATAGTCAAAGAGTGAAGAATATGATGTAGATAAAGATTATCGATATCTTTTCTTGAGATCACATTGATCTTATCATTCCACTCTCGATAGGCATCCCATAGCAGTTCAAATTGTCCGTATTGATTGTCACTTAGGTCTGGAAAATATTT
>JBLHWH010000040.1:0-37242 GCA_047628935.1 Halioglobus sp.
CTTTTATACTATTATTATTGAATTAGACATTTCTTACTATCTCAACATCCCATTCTGTGGCAGCGCTATGCCCATATATTTCTAGAATTAGATAACCTTATTTTTTTAAACTCGCTCTGAATCGCTGTTGTTTACATATAATCTTAATGTAATGTAACGCCTTTTGATTTAAATCATGCACCTTTAAAGCAATATTTTTGCATCATAAGATAAACTATAGCTAGTTAAACACAAAAAGCCACTACACTTGCTAATCATTTTAAACCTAGTTTTCAACTCACTTTAACAAAGAAAAATCAGCTACAATGCATAATTACCTACAACTATATTGGACTAAAATTATAACTTTTAATCCTCTCTTTTTTATACTAACTTAAAGAGCTAATTGTCCCGCTAATACGATATATATGAAATTGAGATTCTTAGTATCTATTCCAATGTCTACCAAACTCTGTGTAAGAAATGGAAATATCAACTGAAAGACCGTACCTAACAATAGTCCAATGATAAGCTGAAACATCAACTTCTTATGAGGTCTTAGATATTGAAATAAAAACCCAAATCCCTTATTTTTACCTTCATCCAAATCTTTCGCATGAAATTCATTGGATGGTTCTAGCAATAGTAGTATTCCATTTTTTCCTTCTGAGCACCATGATTGCTCGAACTCCTCGATGCTCAGCTTATGTTTCCCATCTGCAGGGTCAGCAATCCATACATGTGTTTTATTTATTTTATAGACAACAACAAAGTGATTCTGATTCCAATGGGCTACACACGGAAGCGGTGCTTCAGACAATGAAGGTTCATCTTTCTTTGCTTTGGTGGGGACCTTTACTGCTAATGTTCTGAGTCCTATCAACTCGGCAGCTTCACTAATTCCTTTTAGAGATACTCCAGCCTTATCAATATAACACTTTTCCCTCAAGAAGGGAAGCGTATATGATCTTCCATATTCCTTCGCAATCATACGCAAGCAAGAAGGCCCACAGTCCATGGAGTCTAATTGGCGATAATGTGTAAATCTGTCGATCATTCTTTTAGTTATCGGATTCGAGGCTTACATAAATATTCAAATAGATACATAGTCCTTGCTGTATGCAAATGGTAAAGAGGGGTGTTTTAATTTCTATTTACAAATATTAATTGGCTCGAATAATTTCATCCTAATTATTGGATGTGTAATTATCTGATAATAATTGGTAGAACAACAATAACAAAAATAAATGACATATTATTGCATCTAACAAGTTTAACATTTAGTTTTTTGTCCTTTTGCAAAGTCAAAATATAGTTACAGTATTACACTCCAATGCATATTATTATCACCGTTCATTAAACATTCATTCATTAATACCAAAACTTACAAAAAGGTAATCATTTAAAATACTATGAATTAATAATAACAGTATTTTAAAATGCCGTTAATGAAAATCATAATGTAAAACCAAACTATATATTATATATTTGCATTGCACAAAAACTAAATAATCAGCTATTTAATATTTGATTATATAGGCGACTTTTCTATGTTTATATGCCAATCACGAATCAATCAATTATATGAAGAGATTACAGTATTCAAAATACTTTTTCGTCCTGTTCGTAATATCAATTATCACTTTTTCTTGTAATAAAGAAGAAATTGAATTACCAGAAAACACGGTTACTTTTTTAAGAAACGGTGAACAAATAAATATCACAGAGAACAATACGACTGGCTTCATAGCTTTTCCTAACACACTTCAAGTTAGAGGTACTTTGATCGATAACAATGTTTATATAGAAGCCCGATTTAAGGGAGAAAGATTACTTCTGAGCATAACAGATACTACAGAACAAGTCTACGCAATGGATAGTCAAGCAACTAGTTTCAAGTACTTCAACACTACAGATTGTAATGCATACTCAAGCAAGCCTGGAACAGGAACTGTCGAAATTATTGATTGGGACACTAAGAACAAAACGTGCAAAGGTCGATTTAGGGTTGAAACCGCTAGCACCTCGCTTGATGGAACAGAGGAAGGCCCTGAATTCATATCTGGTGAGTTCAATGTTATCATTTTCAAGAATATAAATCAAATATTAGATAATTCTCTCGAACTAATTATTGAAAATAAAGCAGTTGATTTTTTCTATTACTCAAATAATAATATCAATAATGTATCAATTGTAGAGTCAGGAGGATCGAACTCAGATAGTATCATAAATTTCAACATTTTATTTCCAAAACAAACAAGTGAAGGTATACAAGAAGATAACTCCAAAATAATGTTTAACCTTAATTATAATTTCAATAAATTTAGGAACATACATCCTGATAATGGTCAAATCATTGTATCCATAAATAACATAAGTTTACAATATTTCGCAGTTGAGGTAGAAAACCTGGTATTAATAGATCTCGCCAACCCAGCAAATACAATGACTATCAATTATGGATGCATTAAAATACCTTATTGAGTCCACTCCTTATTGATAATTCGCTTAATCCATCCTCTCATTTGATCCACCATTTTAATAATTAGTATTATTAATTTTATACCAAACAATAGAAATTAGAAAATGAAATAACACATTTCTATTGTCCATCTATATTCTATGGTTAACTTCGCATTTTTCGACCTAACAATTGAAATGCATGACTGATAAAGAACTAGAATTCAATAAAAATATAGATGCTATGCATCTTGCTGCTTCAAAGGTAAAAAGAAGGTTAGAGACAATAGATCAAGGTGGTGGAGCAAAAAAGATTGCAAGGCAGCATGATAAAGGAAAAATGACTGCTCGAGAAAGGGTTGCTTATCTATTAGACGATGAAGAGGATTTTTTAGAAATCGGTGCTTTTGCGGGATACGAAATGTATAAAGAACATGGAGGATGTCCAGCGGGAGGAGTTGTCACAGGAATTGGAAGAGTAAAAGGTCGTCAATGTATGGTCATAGCCAACGATGCAACTGTAAAAGCTGGAGCTTGGTTTCCAATAACATCCAAGAAAAACTTACGAGCACAAGAAATAGCCATGGAAAATAGACTTCCGTTAATCTATCTAGTGGATAGTGCTGGTGTCTACCTTCCAATGCAAGATGAGATATTCCCAGACAAAGAGCATTTTGGACGTATGTTCAGAAATAATGCTAAAATATCAAGCATGGGCATTCCTCAAATATCCGCTATCATGGGTAGTTGTGTGGCTGGAGGAGCTTATTTACCCATTATGTCAGACGAAGCTTTAATCGTAGAAGGCACTGGGTCGATCTTCCTTGCTGGACCATATTTAGTGAAAGCAGCCATAGGTGAGACCGTTGATAAAGAGACACTTGGAGGTGCTACAACACAATCTGAAATATCAGGAGTAACAGACTATAAAATGCCAGATGATAAGACTTGTCTTGATACCATCAAGGATCTCGTTGACAAGATGGGCCATGAAACAAAGGCTGGTATTGATAGAATCAAAAGTCAACCGCCTCTGGATAATGGAAAAGAGATAGCAGGTTATTTTCCTGAGAATGCCACTAAGCCGTACGATACTACCGAAATTCTAAAAAGAATAGTAGACGAAGGTAAACTCACTTTCTACAAAAAGGATTTTGGAAAAACCATCACTTGTGCATATGCAAGGATTGATGGCTGGAGTGTAGGTATCGTTGCTAATCAAAGATTGGTTTCCAAAAACGCAAAAGGAGAAATGCAATTTGGTGGAGTCATCTATAGTGACTCTGCAGATAAAGCTTCTCGTTTCATTATGAATTGTAATCAAAAAAAGATTCCATTGGTATTCTTTCACGATGTGACAGGATTTATGGTAGGTAGTCGATCTGAGCATGGTGGCATAATTAAAGATGGAGCTAAGATGGTCAATGCAGTAGCCAACAGTACTGTTCCTAAATTCTCAATCGTAATGGGAAATAGCTACGGAGCTGGAAACTATGCTATGTGTGGAAAAGCATACGACCCAAGACTTATAGTAGCATGGCCGACCGCTAAAATAGCTGTTATGGGAGGAACACAAGCTGCGAAAGTGCTTACACAAATACAAGTTGCTTCTCTAAAAAGAAAAGGGGAAGAACCGGATACGGATGCTGAGACAGCGCTATTCAAAAATATAAAGAATAGATATGATGAACAGACTACTCCTTATTATGCTGCAGCAAGATTATGGGTAGATGCGATCATAGATCCTAGAGAAACCAGATCAGTCTTATCAAGAGGCATTGAGATGTCAAATAATGCAGAGATAGAGAAGTTTAATGTAGGAGTGATACAAACGTAGGGATTGGTTGATTGTTTGAGATGGTGATGTGGTGATTGTTGATTGTTTGATTGTTGATTTGTTGATTGTGTTGTTGTTGTGTTGTTGTGTTGTTGTGTTGTATTGATGTGGTCTAGAATGCCACAGTAAAAAATAAATAGAGAAATGAAATTATTAGCAAAGACATTAGAGGGATTGGAAGATGTATTGGCGAAGGAGATTGCTGATGTTGGAGGAACGGAGATTAAGATTTTGAAACGTGCTGTTCAGTATGAAGGAGATAGAGAATGTCTTTATCGGTCTAATATTATGTTGAGAACGGCTCTGAGAATCCTAGTGGTAAAGAAGACTTTCAATGTTCGAGATGATGATCATCTATATGAACAAATTAAGAGCATCCCTTGGGAAGGAATAATGACATTGAATGATACATTCGCTATCGATGCTACATCTTCAGGAGAGGTTTTCACACACTCTAAGTATATAGCACTTAAATCAAAAGATGCAATTGCGGATAGATTTGTAGAAAAATTTGGTAAGAGACCGAATGTAAATGTCCTCGAACCAACATACAGAATTACGATACATATCAGAGATACACGTGCAACATTGTCCCTAGATAGTTCTGCAGAGTCGCTGCATATGAGAGGTTACAGGGCTAATACGGTAGATGCTCCGATGAACGAAGCACTAGCCGCTGGAATTCTTCTGCTTTCAAGATGGAGCGGTGATACTCCTTTCATGGATCCGATGTGTGGAAGTGGTACTATATTAATAGAAGCTGCCCGACTGGCACTCAATCACCCTACTCAGAGGAAGGATAGATACTTTGGATTCAAACGTTGGAAGTCATACGACAAAGAGCTTTATGAAGAAATCTATCAAGATCAATTAAATAAACGTATCGATAAAAAAGTAGAAATATACGGTCAAGACAAGTCACTCAGAAGTGTAAAAGTGACACAACAGAATCTAGTAGAGGCAGGTTTAGATGATATCATTTCAGTAATCAAAAAAGACTTTTTCAAGACATACCCACCAAAAGGAGTGACTGTGATGTTGAATCCACCTTATGATACACGTTTGAAAGAAGATGACATCAATAAGTTCTATAGAAATATGGGTGATAAATTTCACAAGGATTTCATAAAAGCGGACCCTTGGATATTTAGTGGAAACTTGGAAGCGTTGGAAGAAGTAGATCTTGGGATAAATAATGTATTCAATTTGATGAATGGTGGTATGCCAGCTAAGTTGGTGAATTATTACTTTGATTGAAGAGATTGTTGATTGTCTATAAAAGCGCAGAGATCAAAAAGCGTAGCGGTCTAAAAGCAAAGCGATCTAACGTATAGTATATGAAGATAATAGTAATTGTAATTTTTAGTTTTTTGTCGATTGGCTTGTTTGGTCAGGATACTCTTACTGTTGTAAAACGTAAGAAAATCAAATTGACATCGTCTTTGGATAGGATGACTAATTCCATGGACCTCCCTACTCTATCTGTCTTGAAACAACGATCTATTTTTGATACAAAGAAATTACCCATATTCTGTAAAATTGAACACAAGTTAGCTAAATCGTCTAAAATAAATGTGATGATGCGTCTTGGTTCTCTTGACTATGTAAATAAACTAGAAGGAAAGAATCCGTAATTCTGATTTCACCCAATTACTTAAATTACAAGCATACATTGATGAAAAAGCAATTGATATTCGCCACGGCAAATCCACATAAATTAGAAGAAGTCGGCAAAGTAATCGATCACTCAAAATTTGAATTGGTGAATCTGAAAGATGTAGGAATCACTGAAGATATTGAAGAAACTGGCGATACACTAGAGGCCAATGCGCTAATCAAGGCTAGATATGTTGTAGAAAGAACAAAAAGTAATGTATTCTCAGAAGATACAGGACTGGAAGTGGATACGCTCGGCGGTGATCCTGGAGTTATCACGGCTCGATATGCTGGAACACAGAAAGATGCTCACGATAACATGGATCTACTCATAAAGAACCTTGAAGGAAAAGAAGATCGATCTGCACAATTCAGAGCTGTTATTGCATTGATTATTGATGGGCAAGAAGTACTTTTTGAGGGTATTGTCAGAGGAAGTATTGCAAAAGAAAAATCAGGAGTTGAAGGCTTTGGTTATGATCCAATTTTTATTCCTGAAGGATATGACAAGACGTTTGCAGAGCTACCTGATGAGATTAAGCTAGGAATGAGTCATAGAACGAGAGCTGTGAATAAGATGGTGAAGTTTTTAGGATAAATCAATAATCATGGAAAAACTATTACGCAATCTAAAACTTAAAGACGACTTCACAATTACAATTCCAATTATGAAGAGTGATTTCGTGAATAAACTTCGACGCAATATGGACGAAGGATCGACCAGTTCTATTTTCCCATTTTTTGAAGTGTTTTCAAGTAGTAAAAATCAATATGTTGGTTCTATATCAGGCAATGAATTTGAACTAAGGAAGCGTTTTCGATTTTTCGATACCAATAAGGGAGGAGCTATTGCAAAAGGTAAAATGAACCAAGAAGGAGAGATTCTTAATATTGATAGATATAGAAGTAAATGGATTTAAAAATACGATATTTTTCTATTTCATAATCTTAACTATTTTCTACGTTTTCTTTTTAGGTACAATGGGTTTTGTCCTCATGCTAAAATCAGATGATAATGCACCTCTATTTTTCGTAATCCCGTTTCTTCTATTTCATGGAGCTTTGATGTACGGGATACCCATATTTATAGCGAGAAGAAGCGTAAAAAACATAAAGAACGATTTAGAAAAGGATTTTTTCTATTTTACAAAGAAGGATTAAATAATGTGGTAATGCCGATTATACCGAGCAACCAACAGGAGCAAGTCTGATTTAATAAGCAGTATTATTTTCTTTTTTTCTATCATCAATGAAATTAACTTTATAATACCATATATCCCCATACCCATAAAGGTAGCTGCCAGATGCGCAATAGTAGTTATTGCTGGATAGGCAAACCCATAGTAAATATCAGCAACAAGTACACAAAGCAAAGAAATCCAAAGCAGTTTTATTATCATAGTTACTCCCTCAACTTTTAACCTTTTGATTCTCAAATATATTAATATATTCAGCCCAGCCAATGCACTCCAAATAAACGATACTCCTGTTACATTTTCTAAAAACCATAAATAGATTTGCAGTATTGACATAACACTTAATATACTTATCCAATACTTCCCAATTATTATTTTCCATTGTCCTGTAAATTTAAACAACGGGTAAAGACAAATGATGATTAAGGCGTAGTTGATTGCTATATGTAGCATCTGGCCATTGTAAGTAAAACCATTAATCAAAACTTCTATATATTGATCCATATCAGTAATTTACAACTTAAAAAGCAAACCTTTAAGCATTGTAATTAACGGTTTAGTATAAAATGCGTTTCATTAATAAACTATTCATTCTTAATTTTATTTCTTCTATATTTAATTACTTATTACAGAGCTTATTCACAAATTTCATCAATCCATTTTTGGTCGATATTGCCTTCACTATTTATATGAAAAACAGCTCCTATTGAACAGTCATTGGGACCAATTGAATCTACCAAATATCTATAATCAAACCCCATATTAATTGGTTCGCCTAAAATAGCTTTCACATAGGAAGTATCCACATCTAGTTTCATTAATTCAATGACTTTACTTAGACTTATATAATCATTATGTTTTTGATAGTGCTTACCATATTTCTCTATTTCTGACATTTGAGAACACCCTAGCGAAAACAAAAAGGTGACCATTAAAAGAATAGCAAATATTTTCATAGTTTTTAATTCTAACATCTTGAATGGAGGCTTTAGTTGTGATGGTATAAATTTAATAATATTTCAAAACTATACTTACTATTCATTAAAATTAGATGTTAATTCTTGGTTTCTAATTTGAAGCTTATTTTGAATTTCGTAGTCGTAGCTACAAGGCAAATAATAGCTGAACAATTTTGGATCTAAAAGTAAATAAATCATTATTTTCAAAAGGGTATACAAATAATAAGTAAGGTATAATAAAGAAAACCGCTTAGATTGGAATTACGACAAACTAAGATAAGTGATGAATGACAAAAAATTTAAATTCCTCTTTATTAGTTGCGCCTTACGTGATAATAACCGTACCACTTCTTTTCAAACCTTCCCATTTTTTACTAATTTTTCATGTTAGCAAACTTACTTCAATCATTCTAACAAATAATGAGGTAGAATTTGTAGTCTTACTCGTGACTGGAACAAATGGCCAGATTGGTCAAGTGCTTACGAAGTGATTAAGAGTCCTGATAATGTATTGATATCTGATATCAAAAGTAGATGATATTAAGACTAGTTTGATCCATAAAACAAGCACGATAAAATTTGTTGAAATTCCTTTTTTAGATACAACCAATCAAATTTTTATCATATACCCAACACTAAAACTCAATGATCTATTTTTCATGAAATTTCTACGTTCAATATTCGGCACACCTTGATAATACCTAATATCTGACACTATGCTACCAATACCCAATTCGTAAGAAAATCCACTTCCAAAGTATAATCCATGGTCAAGTCTTTTTGTGCTACTGTCCCAAACATCTGATACATCAAGCTGAGTGACCATAGCAGGTTCATCTATGTTATTCTGAATACTTCTGTATGCCGAAACTAGATAGGACGCACCATATCCTGCAGCAGTATTCAAGGACAGTTTATTTGATAATTTCCACTTATATTTTAAAAGTAATGGTAATTCGATATAGTTAATAAGCAGTTCTGAATCACCTTCCCAAACTGGCGACCATCCAGGCAGACAAGCAGCTCCGCGATTTACATATCCAGGTTCTAATCCTACGCTGATTTTCTTGGTTATACTATAATTTAAAATGACATTAATGTTGAGGCCATTAATATCTGTCTGTGCATCCTCAGGTAATTCGATATCCCCATAATCTGGCCATGAACTCGTATATCCAGCTTTTGCTCCAATAAAAAATTGAGAGAAGCATATCATTTGAATTGAAATCACAAAAAGAGTAGTCAAAATTATATTTTTATTCATAGCAATTAGTTTTTTATGATAGACGTGTATTATCCTACAATTGGTTGGAAATGAAGAATATCATAAGGAATAAAGTGTAATTGTATTTTAAACGTACCTCTCAAAATAAAATTTGATCCAATTATCCTTAACATGGGTTTATACCTTTACAACCAACATGTGTAAATCCTAAAAAATGGATTTATCAGTGTATTACCAATTAATTAAATTCTAATTATACCATAATTCAAATGACAATAAATAGTTAATACTATTTATAGAAAATACCACATCACAAAATTAGATATTATCCTTTTACCTCCTAACTTTGACTTACCTAACTAAAAGAATGTAATGCCAAATAAAATGATTCTCGTGACGGGAGCAAATGGCCAGATCGGTCAAGTGCTTACTAAGCGATTAAGAGAGATCCATGGTGCAGATAATGTCTTAGCATCTGATATCACCAAGATAGAAGGCTATGAAGAGAAATTTGAGTTTCTTGATATCTTGAATAAAAATAGGATGAAAGAAATCATCCATGATTTCGATGTTACTCAGATCTATCATCTCGCCGCCATATTATCTGCAAACGGAGAATGGAATCCTAAGAAAACATGGAACATCAATATGAATGGTGTGCTTACTATGTTTAGTCTTGCAGAAGAAAAAAAGATAGACAAAATCTTTCTCCCCAGTACAATCGCTGTATTCGGAACTACTACCCCAAGAATCAATACTCCACAGCATGTACCTCTAATGCCAGAGACAGTTTACGGCATGAGTAAGGCTACTTGCGAAAACTGGAGTAACTACTTCTACAATAGATACAAACTAGACATCCGATCGCTCCGATACCCGGGGATCATCGGTTATCAAAGTCTGCCAGGTGGAGGTACCACTGATTATGCGGTAGAAATATTCTATGCTGCATTAAGAGGTGAAGAATACACTTGCTTCCTCAAACCTGATACCCGCCTGCCCATGATGTACATGGATGATGCCATAAGAGCAACAACCGAAATCATGAGTGCAGAAGAAAAGGATATCAAAATAAGAACAAGTTATAATCTTGCAGCAATGAGTTTTACTCCTGCAGAAATTACAGCCGAAATTCAAAAACATATACCAGACTTTAGAGTTAAATACGAACCTGACTTCCGTCAAGAAATTGCATCTAGCTGGACAGAAAGTATCGATGATAGTCATGCAAGATCTGATTGGGCCTGGAATCATAAATATAATCTGGAGAAGATGGTGAAAGATATGTTGGAGAATGTGATGGTTTAATTGTTGAGTTAAAGAATTATTGAATTAAAGAATGATTGAATATAAAAAATATTCGAACAGTCGAATGTCCAAAAACCGAAGAGTCTAATCTAAATAGTCAAATATCAAAAAGCAAGAGTCTCGAAATCTCAATATCTCGAAGTCTCGAAATCTAATAATAAAAACATGAGCATAATAGATAAAAGTTTAAGAGCAGAATTGGCTGAAATAGAAGCGGCTGGATTATATAAGAAAGAACGTGTAATCACTACTCCTCAATCGGCATCAATCAATACAACAGCTGGTTCAGAAGTATTGAATTTTTGTGCAAATAATTACCTAGGTCTCTCATCTGATCCAGGCGTTATCAAAGCTGCTAAAGATACGATTGACTCGCATGGTTTTGGTATGTCATCTGTACGATTTATATGTGGTACACAAGACATCCATAAAGAACTAGAAGGTAGAATAGCAAAGTTCGTAGGAACTGAGGATGCAATCCTTTATGCAGCAGCCTTTGATGCTAATGGTGGTTTGTTTGAGCCATTATTAGGTAAAGAAGATGCGATTATTTCAGATCAACTAAATCATGCATCTATCATAGATGGTGTGAGATTGTGTAAAGCGGCTAGATACAGATATCTGAACAACGATATGGCAGATCTAGAAGCGAAACTCAAAGAAGCAAAAGCAGCTGGATCAAGAAGAATATTAATCGCTACAGATGGTGTATTTTCTATGGATGGGATCATTGCACAAATAGATAAAATCTGTGACCTCGCTGAAAAATATGGAGCTCTTGTAATGGTTGATGATTGCCATGCAACAGGATTCACAGGTAAAACAGGAAGAGGTAGTGCTGAACATTGTGATGCTTACGGCAGAGTTGACATTATCACAGGTACATTTGGTAAAGCACTTGGTGGAGCATCCGGTGGATTTACAGCAGCAAGCAAAGAGATTGTAGAGATGCTACGTCAAAGATCAAGACCTTATTTGTTTTCTAACACCTTGGCTCCAGCTATAGTAGGTGCTAGTATAAAGGTTATTGACAAACTTGAAGAAAGTACTCTTTTGAGAGATAAGTTAGAAGAAAACACTGCCTACTTCAGATCTGAAATGGTAAAAGCAGGATTTGATATAGTCCCTGGCACGCACGCTATTGTTCCAGTTATGCTGTATGATGCTCCCCTATCTCAGAAGTTTGCTGATCGATTATTGGACGAAGGAATTTATGTGATTGGTTTTTTCTTTCCTGTAGTTCCTAGAGAAAAAGCTAGGATTAGAACCCAGATATCTGCAGGCCATAGTCGAGCACATTTGGAGAAAGCAGTTGCTGCATTTACTAAAGTAGGGAAAGAATTGGGGGTGATCTAGTCAATTACCTACAAAATGAAATGAAATGATATAAAAAAGGAAGAATTTGATTTTCAAATTCTTCCTTTTTTATATTCATAATTAGGTATTCTATTTCTAATCTTTCTTCTTTTTCTTCAACTTGCCCTTGCTACCTATTTTAGTGCCTCCAGGTTTAGTTACCTTCGTACCAGAGGTTCCTGTTTTGTTATTTTTAATGCCGCCATCACTATTTGTTGATCCAGTATTGGTATTGTTTGTATTGGTATTAATACCTGTACCCGAGTTAGAATTCTCATTTCCTGTATTAGAAGAAGGGGCTGCTGCACCACCTCCAAGTGTGCCCAATGTTTTGATAAATGACCCAGCTTTTACTTGATCCGTTAATTCCATACCATTTAGAATTGCTAATTCTTTCAATTGAGAACCCTGCATGCTATAGGTTGTAAGAGCAGTTTGGAGTGTAGCGTTCTTCTTTACTGTTTTGATTGCAATGGTCGTAGGTTTTTTATTGATTTTGGATTGATCTGTTAACTTCTTAAAGTTTTTCATACTTCTTTGGAAATCTGAGAAGTACTTATTGAAGTCAGCCTTCTTGCTTAACCCATTGAACTTATAGATTTTTCCACCGTAAGAAATAAAGTATGTTAACATTCTTAGTGTTGGAGATTGCGCTTGCTCTTGTCCTCCATTTGCTTGAATAGGTGTACTTTCTGCAATTAAAGTGTATGCACTATTTCCTTTTACGTTAGATGATGATTGCTCAATAACCGTTAATTTATTTTCCTGAACAAATGTATTAGCCGCAGCTCTTAAGTCTGTCCCATCCGCAAGATCCATTGTAAGAACGGCACTCCCGTCTTCTGGAGACATCTGAACTTGCGTTGGCATATTATTTACTCTCCATCCACTAGGTACTGGAAATTGGAATAATAATTCTGGATGATAAAACGCTCCATTTTCTGAGTAGCCTTGTCTTGGGTCGTCACCGTAAATCATACCGTCGATCATTTCTAAATATGAATCACGATTGATTTTATATTGCTTGTTTGGGTTTGCCTTTTGCTCTTTACGAGCCATGGCTTGTACTTTATTAAATCTATCTACTGGATCTGGGTGGGTAGACATAAACGTAGGTGTTGCAGAACCACTTTCAGTTCTCATTCTCTTGAGTGTATTGAAGAACCCAGCCATTTCTGAAGCATCATAACCTATCTCTGAGCTATAATCTACTCCCAATTCGTCTGATTGACTCTCATCATCTCTACCAAATTTCAAAAATAACAATCCCATTCCTTGACTGGCAAGATCAGCAAAATTTCTAAAATCTTCCGAAACAACCAATCCACCAATGAATATCAATTGACCTAGCATCTGCTTCGTCTGTTGTTTTACAGAATGACGAGCTGTAATATGACCTATTTCATGACCAAGAACACCTGCAAACTCCGCTTCGTTGTTAAAATGAGCCATAATTCCTCTTGTAAAATAAACAAAACCTCCTGGAACTGCAAATGCATTTACAACTGGACTATCCACTACTTTGAATTCATAAGGAAGGTGCGGTCTATGAGAGATTGCTGCCATTTCCTTACCCTTTGCAGTAATAAATGTTTGCATTTTTGGATCGTTATAAACTCCATATGTTGCCTGTACTTGAGGATCATACTCTTTCCCCATATTTATTTCTTGGCTTTCAGACATAAGTACTATTTCTCTTTTACCAGTAACTGGATTTCGGCTACAAGAAGAAATTAGAAACATTATAACTCCAAGAGTCATTATCCTAAGCTTAATATTTAATGTCATAAGTTAAGTTTACTATCTGTTTATCAAGTGTGTTCATCTGTGTATACAATATGAAATATACAAAAGTTCTATATATGGTAGTTATATGTATGATATTGGAGCTACAAAATTTACTACAATCAATGAAATAGTCCTAGATACATTAAAGGGATTACCACAATTAATTGACTTACATAAAATCCATCTGTCTTCTATTTCTAAATTATTCATTCTACTTTCGAAACTGCTGGCGTCAATCTTACCTTCTTTAGAGAACAATATTGATTGCCCAAAAAGATTCTAACTATCTATAGTTATTCCCTCTTTTAAACCAGAGATGAGTAAAAAAGATCCTAAATTTTGACTACTCCACCGCAAGCGGATGGAGCATTCACCAAAATTTTTCCAACCTAAAGGTCGGTATTCGGATCTTTTTTGTGATAAGGCGTTTTTATGCAAAAACATCTTTTTATGACTCCGACGCAAGCATCGGAGAATTTAAGGATTAAAAGTTGACTAACAGGATTCGGATTTATAAGCTTAGCACATAGATTCCAATTATGAAGACGTCTATATAGTTAACTATGTCACACATCTACATCCATTTTGGTTAAAAAATATATTTCAAAAAATTATCCAGAGATTATCACGTCTGAATTAGTATATGTTGACAAATGAAGGATTAAAACAAAGATTTCTATTTGTATAGTTAATCGCTAATATTTAAGATTTTGAATGCACCTATTATTCCCAATAAGCAATAAACTTCAAAAAGAAAACGATATATTTGAGCCCAACAGAAAATCAAGCATTTTGAAAAGACACATACCTTCATTTTTTACTTGTTGTAATCTAGTTTGCGGATTAGTCGCTATTCTTTTAGGGGAAAATCTGATTAGCTACTGGCTTATTTTTACAGGAATGTGGCTGGACGTTTTTGATGGTCTTGCTGCCAGATTCCTTAATGCTACTAGTGCTATAGGCAAAGAGCTGGACTCTATGGCAGACCTTATTACATTTGGAGTTGCTCCCGCTGTCATATATTATGAACTAGCGCCTGGAGAAGGGTGGGTTTATTTTATACCCGCTACGATTTTCTTATTGGGTTGTGCATTGAGGCTTGCTATTTTTAATACTTTAGAATCAAAAAAGACATTTACTGGTTTGGCATCTCCCGCAGCTGCATTTTTTATGTTCGGAATATTCATGTCCGTGCATGCTGAAGTGCCATTAATTCAAAAAATAATGTCTGATAAAATCGGATATTTTTCTATTCCTGTATTTCTGGTCATCATGATGCTTAGCAAATTGGAAATGTTTTCTCTAAAGAGCATGAAAAAGCCATGGTATAACAATCCTTTCCATACACTTTCAGTATTAGCTTTCATTGTAGTGTTATTTTTCAACCCTCCACTATCACCTCTTGCCGCAGTGTTTAGTTATATCATGCTCGCCTCTTTAAGCATTAAGAATTTCAAGAAGTCAATGTCAAAATAAATAATATCTAACACAAATTATATAGTTATGAAAATAGTATTTGGATTCTTCGTATTAGCATTAATCGCTTTTAGTTGTAAAGATAAAATAGTCGGGCCTAATGGTCAAGCCATGTACAAAAACATAGAAGTCACTGAAGCTAAACAATATATAATTAACTCCCCTAACTTAGTAATACTTGATGTAAGGACACCAGGAGAAACTAAAGATGGAATGATCCCTAATGCAATCGAGATTGACTATAAAAATTCAAATTTCGAAATAGAAATAAACAAACTAGACAAGTCAAAATCTTATTTAGTATATTGTAGGTCTGGAGGGAGAAGCGTAAGTGCTTGTAAAAAAATGAGTACTGCAGGCTTTACGGACTTGACAAATATGAAAGGTGGATATTCTGCTTGGAAGTAATATTCTAGCTAAATCCCCAATCTTCACATTGAACTATTTAGACAGAATCTAAATAATTTCATTTCGGTGTTTCCCGAAGTCTATTTTGACTAACTTTACGTTAGTATTCTAGGTAGTTTTAATTTATTAATATTTAAGCCATGAAAAAATTTCAAATAGTAGCTTTGGTAGCCATCGTAGCAGCAATTGCTATATTGTTCTCTGCATCAAAAGATGTGAGTGAATATGCTACTTTCGACATGGCCTTGGATGGAAAAAGAGTTAAAATAACAGGTGTAATGGCTAAAAATAAGGCGATGGAATATCGACCTGATATTGATCCAAATATTTTTAAATTTTTCCTCAAGGACAGTGAAGGCAAAGAAAAACAAGTTGTGCTAGCAAAAGCGAAACCAATGGACATAGAAAGAGCCGAATCAATAGTTTTAACTGGTTCTTTGAAGAACAATGTTTTTTATGCCGACGAGATACTAACTAAATGCCCTTCGAAATATAAGGACGAAGAACTAAGCCTCAAGAAGTTATAAGAAACATTCTATATGAACGAAATCCAATATGTAGGTGAACACCTATGGGTAGGTCAGATTGGCCATTTTGCAGTAATACTAGCGTTTGTAGCAAGTATTATGTCTGCCATTGCTTATTCTATAAATGCCAAGAAAGAAAACTATCAAAACAATTGGAGATCGATTGGACGATTAGGTTACATTCTTCATGGTTTAAGCATCTTAACTATCGTAAGTCTTCTTTTCTATGCTATGTACAATAAGTACTATGAGTATGCTTACGTCTACCAACATGTATCCGATGATTTGCCTCTAAAATATACCCTCTCAGCTTTTTGGGAAGGTCAAGAAGGAAGTTTCCTTCTATGGATGTTTTGGCATGTAGTACTGGGTTGGTTTATCATATATAGAGGAACTAAATGGGAAAGTCCCGTGCTGGCTATTTTTGCTATGGCAGAGATATTTCTATCCTCAATGATCTTGGGCGTGCACCTAGAGATCGGAGATTGGGCTACTAAATTTGGTAGTAATCCTCTACTTCTCTTGCGAGAAACCATGCAGAATGCTCCAATATTCAACAATGCTGACTACGTTTCATTGATATCCGGTAGTGGACTAAACCCGCTACTCCAGAACTACTGGATGACAATACATCCGCCTGTTACATTTTTAGGATTTGCATCTACGATTGTTCCATTCGCATTTGCTATTGCAGGGCTTTGGACTAGACGATATAAGGAATGGCTTACAGTAGCTTTACCCTGGGCTTTATTCTCTGCGGGAATTCTCGGCACAGGTATACTTATGGGTTCTGTGTGGGCATATGAAGCACTATCATTTGGTGGTTATTGGGCATGGGATCCTGTTGAGAATGCCGTTTTAGTTCCTTGGATTATTCTTATAGCTGGTCTTCACACGCATTTAGTAGCTAAAGCAACTGGATTTTCTATCAAAGCAACAGTTTTCTTTTATGTGACTGCTTTCCCTTTGATCGTATATTCTACATTCTTGACAAGAAGTGGAATACTAGGAGATACAAGTGCTCATGCATTTACAGAAATGGGCCTTGAAAAACAATTGATAGCCTTTTTTATGTTTTTTTTCATAATTGGTCTCGGAGCATTGGTTTATCATTCTAAACGTATTCCAGCTAAAGATAAAGAAGAATCAATTTATAGTAGAGAGTTCTGGATGTTTATTGGAGCTTTGGTTTTATTGTTTTCCGCTGTTTTGATTGGAATTCCTACTTCATTGCCTGTATACAACTCTATCGTTTCATATTTTGATGAATCGTTCGTAGGAAAGGTAATTCAAGATGTAGTACCATTTTACAATAAATTCCAGTTATGGATAGCTGTATTTGTAGCTATTCTAAGTGGAGTCTCCATTTTTCTTAGGTATAATGAAAAGAACTTCGACAAGAGATCTACATACTTGGCTAAGCATATTGGAATCAGCATGCTGCTTTCTGTTGTATTTACAGCTATTCTTACTTTTTGGTTCAGTCTTTATTCTTGGCAGTTTTATCTTTTAGCTTTTACAGGTTTCTTTATTATGTTTTCTAATCTAGACTACATTATTACGGTGATCAAAGGAAATGCAAAGCTTGCTACCAGTGCTATAGCTCACTTTGGTTTTGGTATGATGCTTATAGGATTACTTGGTAGTGGACTTAATAAAGAAACGATATCTACCAACCCTTTCATGTTCAAAGACATGTTTGAGAATGAAGATGATCTTAGGAATTATGTTCAACTGATAAAAGGGAAACCTTTATTTGCTCAAGGATATTGGATGACTTATGAATCTGACACGCTTATTGGTAGAAACAGATATTATGATGTTGATTTCAGAAAAGTAGACGAAAACAACAAAGAACTGGAAAGATTCAAGTTGCGACCTTCATCCGTTTATTCTAATGACTTCAAAACTCAAAATGTATTCAATCCTGATACGAAACATTACTTGACAAAGGATATATTTTCATGTATTGTGGCATTAGCTCCTACAAAGCAAGATGCAGAAGTGGCTAAGCAATTCGAAGATACATTGGTATGGAATCAGCATGACGTACTGATTGGTGACACTCTTAGAACAGAAAATAAAAACTGGTATGTTATTGATGAATTGACTTACTCGCCTACGCATAGAGAGTACATACCAGAAGATAATGATTTCGGAGTAGAAGTTCACGTTACCGCAGGTAATTACAAGTTTGGCAATCAATTCGATTTGAGGACTGCACTTGGATTACAAGGTGCTCTCCTCTATAAGTATCCTGATGGAAAAGAGGATTTAGGTGCAAGAGTGAGGCTTTCTGACACCTTTATTGAAGAGATATTCAGCTCTGAAGACCAACTGGATTATGAAGAAATAGAAGTATCAACTCTAGAAACATTTGAATTCGAGGATATGGAAATATCACTTACCGGATTCAACAAAGAACCAGTAAATAGAAACTACGAACCACAAGAAGGTGATATAGCTGTAAGTGCTCAAATGATGGTCAAAAAAGATGGTAAAGCATTACCTGCAGAACCAATCTATATTATCAGAGGTGCTAGTCCTATGGGCGTAAAAGCCTATGTTCCAGAATTTGGTGTTCATATTAGATTTACGAGTATTGATCCAGCCACACAGAAATTCAATTTCCAAATCGCAAAGGATAAGCGTAAGGCAACCTATTCCATTCCACTAGAGATCACTGAGAATGTACCACGTTCTGATTATTTGATTCTTCAGGCACAGATCTTTCCAGCGATCAATCTTCTCTGGTTTGGATGTATGTTTATGATGTTTGGGTTGTTTATGGCCTGGGTATTGAGAATGAAGGAGAATAATAGACGTGGGGAGAGGTAGTTTGTTGAGTTGATGAGTTATCGAATTGATGAGTTCTTGAATTCAAGTGTTCCTTAAATTTTAGACACTATCTACCTGATTAGAGATTTAAGAAGATGAGACAATTAAATTCTATTTTTAAATATGCCATGTTATTAGCGTTGTTGAGCTTCTCTTCAATTCTAGTTTCTCAATCTAATATCAATGAAACTTCTGATGAGAGATCAGCAATAGGAATCACAGAATCAAAAGGATACAATTTTGTAATCATAGATGGAGCTTTGACAACTGACTCTATCTCAACCGTAATAAGAAAATTCAATATCAAAGGATACAGGACAGAAACCGCTATATATAACTTCGGGATCTTATCAATGACCTATCAATTCGAATATGCAAATGATACACTTCTGGTGAAAATGAAAACCTTCGAAGGTCCAGTCAAAAATCTTGTATCAGAATCTGGTTTTGAATACGACAAGAACCATAACCTTAAGAAGAAGTTTAGCCTTTTAGAAAGTAAAAAGTACGACTTCGAAACCAAGAACAAATACAATAATAAGGGACAACTGGTAAGATCGAGACTGGAAACCAACCGGCAAAAATTGCGTGAAGACAAATTTAAGTACAACGATCATGGTAAGATTTCCGAAAAGATCAGCTCAATTCCATCCAAAGAAAGATTTGTATATACCTATGATGATTCTGATCGACTGGTCCAGTTGCACAAAGTATTCAAAAATGGAACAAAAAGTCTTATTGGCTTTTATGAGTACTCTGACTCCATAATAACTAAGCACAAAATGCACGATACAGGCTCGTGGCTTGGCGTAAATGGAATTGTTCGACTCAACCATTCCGATGTTCTAACGACTGAAACTATACTAGGCGTTGGTGATCAAGTCCTACAGGAAACAGAGTACCTAAATGGTAAAATAAATGGATTCCGAAAGTATTATTATAATTAATACCATTTGAATTCATAATTCACTGTTTCTTGCAGAAGCTAGATGAATTATCAAATGCAAATGGTATAAGAAGTATTACCCTTCTTATATTTTCAAAAATCGCTTGTTATATACATCTCCATTTGACATTTCCATTTTCAATATATAAGCCCCACTTTGTAAGTCTTTAATTGATATTACCTCATCCATTTGAGACACATTCTTGATTTCATTTTGCATTAAAATCTTACCGCTCATATCAAGGATCATAATCTCCACATCCTGAGTTGTAGATAAAGTTGCTGTAAGATTAATAATATCAGCACTAGGGTTTGGGAATACACTAACAGATTTAATTATATTACTTAACGTATCAATGGAAGTTATCAAATCAAAATCCATCCAATTCATGTTAAATGGGGCCTGAGTGATGAGAACTCTCATTATATATCTTCCCTGAGGAAGAATGACTGTCTCACTTGTAGTGGCCCAAGTCTGCCAATCACCCGTTGACGAGAAAGTAGGAGAATTAACTATAGTCGAAACACCAGCTGCATCTATCAATTGTAACTGAATTCCTCCTGCACCAAATTGCGCTGCAGTTCTATAGTCAATCTTATATGTGCCTGCCACCTTAACATTAACATCATAGTCTAGATAGTCATTCACATCAAGAAAGCCAATATTTTGTCCACCACCTAAATCAGTTGTTGATTCTAACTCTACACCAGACTGGATAACAAAATCCTCAGACTGAACCCTACCTGGGATTTGATGAACAAATGATAAAGTGTTTCTTACATCTTCTTGATAAAATTCTAATAATGAAGTGTTGTCAACGGCCTCAATTTGAGTCCCTGTATATGTAACTGTTATAGATTGCGTAGAATTCATTATGACATCAGAACTAATTTTTATTATTCTATTGTTTTCAGCGTCAATAGAGACATCTGTAATAGGTATAGAAGTACCATTGATAAAAACCTCAAACCCACCAGGAGAAGAAAGAGAAGACTCTTTGCTTATCTTGTTAGTCGTGACTTGGATCGTCATTTCGTCTATCGTTTGAGCAGACATAAAAATATTGGAAAGGTCTTCCACATTAATATCAGTCTTTACAAAATCAAAACTTGCTAGATTAAACCCAGCAACATCCGTATAGAATCTCAATTTTTTATTGTCCTCCTTTAAAATTAGATTTGGGACAATCACTGTCTGCCAGTTCTGCCATCCTCCAGTAGGTCCAACAAATGATTTATAGGTTATATCTGCCCCATCAATAGCTAAATGAAACAATCCTCCTGACCCACCAGAAGCGGTTCTTATATGTGCTTCATATACTCCACTATCTTCCACACTCACTTCGTATTGCATCCATTCACCTACATCCATGAATCCAACGTTAAATCCATTAGAGTTTATCGTATCATCTGATTTTTCAATGTCTACCCCATCATTTCTATATGCCCATCCGTCATTCCACGAGGTAAAATCTCCAGTAGATACTTGATAGTTCGCAACGTTCTTATCTTGATAAGCAGATCCAACAACTCCTAAATCATAATCTGTAGCATGTATGACACCTGGGACTGTATGATTTTTGAATGGGATTGTTTCGTCAGAATATACTTGACGGAATAAAGCATCAATTACATCTTTTTGATAGACACAGTTTTCTATTTTCAACTTCTCTGTAAGGTCCATGAGTGCATCTCTAGCGAAAGCAGCTGTTGGCATTGATCCATTTCCACTCCAATAGTCTAAGACTGTCTGATATTCAGGCGATTTAATGATAGACAATGGTCCAGCGACAGATTCTACTTTCTTCATTGGCCACCAAGCCCACCCCATTTCTAAATCCTCAAACAAGCGCGCTGCATCTCGGAACCAAACATTGGAGTTCTCTCCAGTTTCTCCTAAGTAAAGCGGTACATTATAACTGTTTCTTAAATCAATCACCCATTGCATTGTCGCTTCATCATTAGTCGACCAATACTTGTGTGGAGAATATACAAAATTATCAGTCCACGGAGGCGTAAGTCCAGTAAAGTCATTGGCAAACCAATTTCCTTCAATAAAAACAATGTGATTGTCTCCTTTCGCTCTAATTTCCTGTGTTATGCTTTGATAGATAGTTCTTAGCGCATTCCCGCCCGGTAAATCCCAATTCACCTCATTGAGAAGATCATAACCACCAACCCATTCTTCGTCAGCATACCGATCCGAAATTCGGGACCATAATGCGACAAGCTTTCTTCTGTTTTCTGCGCTTTCCCAAAGTGATGGTTTAGTATCATCATAATCAGAAATAGCTGCATCCATTCCTTGGCCTCCTGGAGCAGCATGCATGTCTAAAATGACGTACATCTCGTTCTGCTTACACCAATCTATAAGTTGATCCGTAAGCTCAAATCCTTTATCCAACCAAGTGTCCTCTCCTACTACTGGTTCGTCCTCGATAGGCAGTGTGAATAAATTATAATGCATAGGCAGTCTCACTGAATTAAAACCCCATGATTTTAATGAATCGATATCAGATTTTCTCACATGATTTGATAACCATGCTTCATAGAATAACTCTGTATCCTCTGCCCCAATCAATTTTTCTATTGTCTCTCTTATCTTATGTTGTGGATTTGCAAATCCAGAGGTTTGCAGCATATAGCCTTCTTGCACCATCCAGCCACCTAAGCCCATTCCTTTCAGTAGGATTGTGTCTTGGTTTTCATTTACGATTGCTCTTCCACTAGTCTGTAAGAAATTTTGAGCTGTACTGTCCTGCGTAAACAGTATAATAAATGTGTAAACAATAAGTGATTTTAGAATTAGCATACAGTATTAAAATTGAAATAATTAAACATAATTGTAAGTCGTCGATAATAATATATTAGGTTCAAACATCTATCGAATATAAACTTTTCTAACTACTGAACTACCATCAATAAATAATTCCACAGCATATACCCCTGATACATTTGGCAATTGAATCGATTCCTCAGGACTGAATTGATCCAATACAAGTTTACCCTCCATACCCACAACTCTAACTCTGTCTATAGTACTTTCAGACTTTATAAAAAGCAATCCATTGTCACTTGGATTAGGATACATGGTCACACTAACAAACATCTTATTCTCATTAGCCAGACTTTCAATGAATAAATCGTTTATAGAATCTTGAGCGACTAAAACTGGAGATAAGTCCGCTGCATCATACATAGATCTGAATATTTCAATCTCTGGTGTACTTTCATCAAACATTGGCTTGACAAATCTAGGAGTAATAGATTGATAGTAGATTTTTGCTGATACATTTATATTTCCTGAATAGCCATTAAGTGGTATATGATAACTGATAATATCAGCACCACTCCCCTCAACTTTACCTATATAATTGAAATTAGGGTCTATCAATGCAGCACCATAGATCAATGTCGTATCATATGCTGAATGACTGGTAGAAAATCCTTTGGGAGGAAGTCTATTGTCTTTTAGAGCACCATCCGCTTGTTCTAATATTGTAGTAATGTCTCCATTTACATCAGTTATGATGTATTCATATATCTGAGCTTGATTCTCTTCAGTAATTGTGTTAAAGTGTGGCATTACGCCATCAGGATGTCCTATTATTTCAAAATTTTCATCTGTCCCTCCACTCTTCCACAGAACACCCCCACTATCATCTGATACTGTAAACTCTACATATACTCTTCTTGATGGATAGCCAGATGGAAATTTGTGTCCCGCTTTGTTTCGAATATTAAAATCGAAATATGCAGAATCAGATTCTATCTTAGTATTGGTCAATTCTACTGCCAGAGATTGCCTCTGAAGCATATCCAGCGTTTTAGCTATCGTTTCATCAAAGTGCTCATCAGCCGCTTGTATGTTCAGTGCTTTTCTATTATTTTTCATGAGCTCTAGCATCGTCACATTGGCACCTACAAGGTCGTGTAATGCAAATGGTGCTCTAGGCTCCAGAAACAAATAATTTGCTGATATAACAATATTATCCTCAATACGTGGCATATGACATCCTTGACAGGTTTTAGGACTAGCTCCATCATCATCGAAGTCAGAATTAATCCATTCATGATAGGTAGCTTGCTCCACAAATTTCCGCCCAGTATAGTCGCCTTCCAGATCTGTAGAACTCGTTAATAAAGTATGACACGAAGCACAAATACCAGCATCGTTTATATGCTCACTATATACAGGATTAAAGCCTACGAAATCATTCATCGGAGCGGCAAATGGCTCTTCAAATGGACCAAACATAACACCAGACGTATCATATTTCCCCTCTCCGGAAAACAGTTTATCCAAGTCCTCCTCAGCTTTCATATGACATGCACCACACGAAACACCATCCATAGCTACTGTATCATTCTCCATCTCAGTTATACTATAATGATCCGCTCCCCTTAGCAATGCTGTAAAGTGACCTTGAGGCGCATGACAAGAAGTACATTTTGTTTCGAGATCTATTTTATGTGTTGGATTAACCAAAACTTCATGACTTACTTTCGCTCTCCAAAATGGATCTTTTGCAGAATTAGCCATCATACCTGATGCCCAATCATCGTGGGTATTTACATCGTTGCCCATCCAATCTACCATGGCATTCATTTGTGGATCATATCCATGACATCCTTGACATCTTCTTGCAGTAGGAAATAAATGCACACTATCCGAGGGAGCATTCATCAATCTTTCATCGACAAATCTATCCCATTCAGCAACAGTATGAAAGGCTTCAGGATTGTCTCGTTCTGGTATCATTGCTAATAGTACAATGGCAGCGAACATGACTACCGCTACTATAAATTTCCCACTCAATGTTCTCATTCTACTAATACCTTTTATTATCATCCCTATTGGGGTCCTCTCGATTATTGAATGCTTCAAAATCTCAAATCCCTATGAAACTCAAGCTTACATTACTGCTTGATTATTTTTTTAGTAACTAATCCTTTATCCGTATTTACATTAAGAATATACGTACCAGACGGGTGATCTGATAAATCAATAATCTTATTAAATACTCCAGTGATATTTACAGTTTCATTTAATACTACTTTTCCTGCGAGGTCAACTAGAGTTAATTCTACAGTAATACTTTCATTACTTTCTATCTTTAAATTAGAGTTATCATAAACTGGATTAGGACTTATTACTATCTCTTCTATTTCTTGGATAACGTCGTTAGCATTTAGAACTCCTCCTAACACCTTATATATCCTTCCACCTGACAAGGTAGCTACATACAATTCCCCATAAACATCTTCTCCAAAAGTAGAAATACCACTATTAAGGGTAGCTACTTCCTGGCCTTGCCAGCCTCCGTTCCCATCAGATGTAACCGTATAGAAATCACCTGTGCAGTAATCCGTGCAGATATAATGGCCCAAGATATCGGTATATTTAGTGCCTCTATACATATACCCACCTGTAATCGAACAAGGGCCAGAAAAACCTTGATGTGGAATTTCATAGACTGGATCTACATAGTTCTCATTGCAGTCTGCCATCGAATTGAGGTTCGTAAAGTCTGTGCCTTCGTAACATCTCCATCCATAATTATGACCACCTGCATCACCTGCAGGCTCGAAATCTACTTCTTCAATTGCACCTTGCCCAACATCACCAATCCAAAGATCACCGGTCATCCTATCAAAAGAAAACCTCCAAGGATTTCTCATACCGATGGCCCATATTTCATCCATTGTGGTATCATCACCCACAAAAGGATTGTCTGCAGGAATAGTATAAGGCAGGTCATTATCTACATCAAGCCTTAACATTTTACCTAATAGTGATTGTTTGTTTTGTCCATAATTTTGAGGATCATTTGCTGAACCTCCATCTCCCATTCCTATGTATAGATATCCGTCAGGTCCAAATTTGATACCCCCACCATTATGATTTCCATATGGCTGTTCTATTAGTATTATTAGTTCCCGAGTACTTGGATCCGCTTTATCGGGATTGGCAGGGTCGACTTGATATCGAACTACGTTAGTATGATCATCATTGTCGGTATGATTAAGAAAAAAGTATCCGTTGTTTGCATAATCAGGATGAAAAGCAATGCCTAGCAATCCTCTTTCACTTTGGCCACTTGCGTTAGAAACCAAATCGTCAATATCTATAAATGGAGTAGGAAGTACATTTCCTTCGTTATCTATGATTTTCACTTTCCCGCCTCTTTCTACGACAAACAATCTGTCATCACCAGCATTTGTTATATCTGTAGGGTTAGAAATACCTGTAACATATTGCTCAAGATTAATCATTTGGCTATAGCTGACTTGAGCTATAAGTATCAAAATTAAAGTTTTGATTATTATTTTCATTATTATAATTTTCGTATTTGTTATTTTATCAACGAATCTCTCACATCAAGGTTCTTAATGCGATATTATCGGTTATAGTTTTATAAATTTTGAAATGTAATTTTTCTCTTTAGTTTTCAACCTTATAGTATAGAATCCGCTTATAAGTGATTTACTGTCTATTCTTTCATTATTTGAAATTTCAATCTTAGACATAACTTTTTCTCCTGCAACATTGTATATATCAAATGAAACTGGAAATTGAATATCAGAAGGTAAGTCAATAGAGAAAAAATCACTGGTCGGGTTTGGGTGTACATTTATAGCTTTTTCATTAATATCATTCGTACCAACCAGATCTACAAATACCCCCACTTCTGTTCTTTCACCTTCACAAAGTACTCCTGTGGAAATCTTCCAGTCATAAAAGTAGAAATACCAATCAGTGCTAAAATCTGAACCTACTAATTCCACCACATTATCAATCACGTAAGGATAATTGACATTTTCATTACTCCGTTGCAATCTAGGTCCAAAATTTCCCGTCAAATTTAAATTGCTTAAAAAATCTGTGGATAATCTCATAAACGAACCAGCTTTCACCTCCATCCCACAATAAACAGTTGATTTACCTTCCTGAAGATCAACTGTCTGGCTTGCTAGCTCTTCAAAAGAAGATCCCCTCAACACAATGGTCCTTTCTCCAGCTAAATCAGTATATACTGTTACTGAATCTAGTATGAAATCTTCACTTGCATTAAAGACTACACTATTATTATCATCAGGATTAGGGGAATAAAGACTTCCGCTATGTTCTTCCATTCCTACATTATCAGAAAACCCAAACCCTGACCTATCCGCTACATAAAAATTAGTAGTTTCCGTTAATCCCGCTATTTCATAAGTTTCACCTTCTTTCAACACATCAGCACTTGTCTCTGTTTCAAACCACGCTAAGTTCTCTCCTGTTGCAGTGAGTGTAGCTACTTCACCTAATTCAATATCATCACCCATAGCCTCAGGAGCATCCAACGCTTCAAAAACTGTAATCGTTACGGGCAGAGAAGTAAAATCATTACATAATCCAGACGCCGTGACAAAATACTCTCCAGACTCATTTACATATATCGAAGGTCCGCTTTCTCCTGTATTCCAAAACAAATTAGCTGAATCCACATTTCCTATCTGAATTAACTCAGTTTCTGAATCGTAACATATTTCAAACGCCTCATTCACAAGCTGAATCTCTGGCGATAACTGCGGATCTACAACTACATTAATAGTTTGAGAAAACCCAGTACATCCTTCCTCATTCATAACAACAAGAGAATAATTTCCTGATTCATTTATAACCAAGGATTGTGCCGTTGAGCCATTTGACCAGAGGTAAGAATCAAATCCTTCTTGAGCATTTATAATAAGGCTATCTCCTGGACAAAATTTTAATTGCCCTATTGTTTCTAAAGTTGGTGATCCCGCTAAGCATCCACCTTCTAGAATTGTAATCTGAGTATTAATAGAAACATCTATTTCTGTTTGTCTCAGCCCTGAAGGCCATATAACAACTAAAGAATCTATTTGATCCGCTAAACCAAGACCGAAATAACTTGTCGCTGAATTTACAATACCATAGCTTTCGCCAGCTCTTACTTCTCTTATCTGTTTGCCCCATGCACCGTGCAGTTCTACTCTAGCTCCTATGGCACCTCTATTACTAATTACACCTTGTAATCTTATTGCAGAAAAATTGTTAGTTCCTCCATTATTTATCCACATTTTGTCATTGATATTCGAAGGTGAAGTATAAATATTTGCATATCCACCATAAACATCTACATAGCCGTCATTGTCAAGATCTCCTAATGCAAAAGACTCCATTCCATCACTATTGAATAAATTTAGTAGCTCCGTGAATGTTAGATCTCCATTATTATGAAAAACCTGTGCGCTATTACCCGCTACTATGATATCTAGGAATCCATCATTGTCAAAATCACGCATGATCCCCTGAATAGGTGTTCCACTGATATTAATTCCTACATTTTCTATTTCTTCAAAATTTCCAGTTCCATCATTTATTAATAGCTGTGCATTATGATCATGATTTGTCAAAAAACAATCTAACCACCCATCATTATTCACATCCCCGAAATCAGCAGTCCATGATTGCCATTCGCTTGCCAGTCCAAAATCTCTAGCTTGTTCAGTAAAATTTCCATTTCCATCATTTACATACAGTTGATTTATTCTTCTGGGATCATTTACATTGGTTACTCCCTGTCTACACTTTGCAATATAAAGGTCAATATCCCCATCGTTATCAAAATCTGTCCATGTAGATCCATAGTTTCCTGACGCCGCTTCTCCCGAATCCCCATCTTGAGACATATCTATCCAATACTGTCTAGAAAAATTCACGTTGCCATCATTTTCCCATATGAAGCTAACTCCATTATCATGGCAGGCAAATAGATCAAGAAATCCATCATTGTTGATGTCTGCAAAATTTGATCCCTGAACGAATATTTGCTGACTATCCTCTAACTCTTCATTTTCAAAACTACCTGACACAGGATTTATCTTAGCTAAACTAATAGTTCCAAAACCTCCAGATAAAACTTCACTTATTCCATCATTATTTACATCAGCAGCACACATACTCCATTGACTGTCACCCGATACATCTCCAAATTCCATATTTTGAAACCCTGTAGCTGTTTGAAATTCTACATTCAACTGTGTCCCTTGATTCAACCTCAAAATATCATCTAGTCCATCTCCATTTATATCTAGTACTCCCATCGCAACGCCACTGTAATTCAGTGAGGCATCTAAAAGGTTTGTTTTATCTAAAAAACTTATTTGGGCTATACAATTATTTAAAATCGAAAACATCAATAATGTAACAATAGAGAGGTAAATAATTTTCATAATGAATTTAAAGTAGTATTTTAAGAATATTTAAGATCAGTGCAATAATTATTTGAATTTACTTTTTAAAGTAGCACTCCTCCAGTACTGATACGGTAATTTCTTATTCATGGTTTGCATTCCCAAATAATATCGATGAACTATTCAGAAATAATCACTTTTTTGTTCATTATTGAATCTTTATTCTTGATCTCAAGAATATACAAACCGTTAGGCGTATTTGAAAAATCTATCAATCCTTTTTGACTTACAACTGTTCTATTTTCTACTAATTTCCCATCTAATGTATACAGTGACACAGTGATTGGTAGCATGACATAAGATTCAACATTGATATTTATCATGCCATTACTCGGATTTGGGAAAATGGAAATATCCTGTCCATCCGTTAATTCCACTAAAGCATTTGGTTCTTCCAAAACAACATCTACTTTTGTCTTTTCGCTTAGACAAGCACTACTTCCAGTAGAAATTTGCCAATCATAGAAATAGTAATAGTAATCTCCACCATAATTAGAATCCTTAATTCTTACTATATCGTCAACTATATATGGATAATCAACATTGTCGCTACTTCTTTGCAATCTTGGACCGGTAATCCCAATATTTTGCTCATTTGTTTCTGCATTAGTTGTCAAACTCATATTTTCACCCGCTGGTACATCAAGACCAACATAGATAAAGTTCTCTCCTTCCGGCACATCTATAAAAACCGAACTTATTTCATTCAAATCTTCATCTACGAGTAGCATTTTTCTAATACCTGGAATATCGGTATAGACTTTCACAGAGTCCAATCTAAAATCATCTAAAGCATCAAAAATAAGAAGGTTGTTGCTATTTGCTACTCCACTATATTCTGATCCACCGTGATCAAGCATTCCGACATTTGCAGAAAAACCTGCATCCCCATTTCTATCCGATGCATAGAAAGATGTATTTACAATCAACCCTGCTACTTCAAATGTATTTCCAAGGGCAATATGATTATCATCAGTTTCATTTGCATACCAAGCTATATTATCCCCTATTGCAGTCAATACTGCTATCTCACCTTCTAGTATAGAATCACCTTCAGCTATCGGTGCCCCTGGATATTCTAAAACAGTTACTTCAATACTATTCGATTCAAATGAACCGCATAGACCTTGGGCACTTACTGAATAAATACCGCTTTCTTCTACAGTTATAGATTGTTCAACTTCTCCAGAAGTCCAAATCAAAGGATAGTCACCATCTAGATCAGCAACGGATAAGACTACTTCACCTCCTTCACAAAATATTTCTGCTCCAAGACTAGAAATCATAGGATCCAGTTGTGGATCTACTTCTACTATTATAGCTTCAGAAAAAGCAGTACACCCTTCCTCATTTTCTGAAACAAGTGAATATATTCCAGCTTCATATATTGTTGTAGAAGCTGTGTTTTCGCCATTTGACCATTTATATGTCACGTACTCATCTGGAACACTTAGTACTATACTATCTCCGCTACAAAAGGTAGTATTTCCTAAAATAGTGATTTCGGGAGCGGCTGCAAGACATCCGCCTTCTAATATGATAACTTTAGAATTTATTGAAACATTATATTCCAACTGGGTAAGTCCAGAAGGCCATTTCACTATTATTGAATCTATTGTTTCAGCTTGTTCAATTCCAAAATATTGAGTTGTAGAATTCATAATACCGTAGCTTTCACCAGATCGTACTTCTCTGACTTGCATTCCCCATTCTCCATAGATTTCTACCCATGCTCCTACTCCATTCTGGTTTGAAATCTGACCTTTTAAACTAACTGCTAGATAATTATTATCTCCGCCACCATTGATCCAAACTCGATCTTGCTCGCTACTCGGATTATTAAATCCATTAGCATATCCTCCAAATACATCTACATATCCATCGTTATTAAGATCTCCTAATGCGTATGATTGCATCCCTCCAGTAGCAAAGGCGTCCACTATTTCAGTAAATGTATTATCTCTATTGTTTAAAAACAATTGTGAAGTACTTCCCGCTACTAAAACATCAACCCAACCATCATTATCAAAGTCCCTCATAACTCCTTGTATAGGCAGACCACTTACATCAATACCTGTATTACTTAGCTCAGTAAAATTCCCTGTTCCATCATTCAATAAAAGTTGAGATTGGTGATCATGATTAGTGACAAAAACATCCAGAAATCCATCATTATTGATATCCTGCATATCCGCTGTCCAAGATTGCCAGCCAATAGCTAGACCTCTTGCTTCACTTTCTTCTGTATAATTTCCATTGCCATCGTTGACATAGAGTTTATTGATCCTTCTATCATCAGCTGTGTCCGTCACTCCTTGACGACATTTGGCTATGTAAAGATCAAGATCACCGTCACTATCGATATCTGACCAAATACTGCCATAATTTCCACTTGCATTCTCTCCTAAAGAACCATTTATTGATAAATCAATCCAATCTGTATTAACTTCGAAATTCCCAGCACCATCATTTTCCCATATATAAGATGCTCCATCATCATGACATGCAAATACATCAAGGAAACCATCGTTATTAATATCTACAAAGTTTGACCCTTGAACAAAGACAGAACCACTTTGAGGAAGTTCTCCTATCATGCTCGTATCACCGTTCATTCCAGAATTCACTAGAGTTAAGCCATTATACGCACCACCAGAAAGTATTTCATTGGTTCCGTTGTTATCAACATCACCTATACACATACTCCATTGATTTGAACTTGTTATCGAACCAAAAGTCAATGTCTCAAATACAGAGCCATCTTGGCTTTGATATTCAACATATAAATCAGAAGCTTCATCAAGCCTTACGATGTCATCTAAGCCGTCATCATTCATATCGATCACAGCCAATGCGACCCCACTTCTACCTGGAGAATTAATCAACTCGTCAGTTTTATTGGTAAAAGTGACTTGTGCTAATGTGTCCGTTTGAATTAATATAAATATTAAAAATATAAATAGTTTAAAGTTCCTTTTTGATATTCTCATCAGATTGAATGATTGGTTTTTGTTAATTAAGCTTTAAATTAAAACTTCAAATTGAAAAAACGAAACTTATAGTATGACTTATGTCATGTAATACATTAAACGGACAGATTCCTGTTTAAAATCAATTAAAATGGTGCAGCTGCCTTTTTATAGTTTCACTATTTTGCTACAGCCTATTGGTCTATCATTTATCGTTAATTCAATAATATACAGTCCATTTGAGAGTGATGTTCAATCTATTGTCTTATTAAGTGATTTTGAAATCTGCAAAACATTTCCTTTTATAGATAACACCCTATAATCCACCTATTCTAAAAGATCAACAAACAGAATCCCAGAAGTAGGTTTCGGGTAGAGATTAAGATTATATTCTAATATTGCAGTGTTCGAAATATCACATGGATCTCCTATCCCATCCATATCACCATCTTCTTGGTTTTCATTTGCTATGAGTGGGCAATTATCTACTTCATCTGCTATACCGTCATTGTCATCATCGCCATCACAAACATCACCTATATTATCTTTGTCATTATCAAGTTATTCTTCATTGTCAAAGCCAGGGCAATTATCTTCAGCATCACATACACCATCACTATCACTATCACTATCACTATCACTATCACTGTCTTGATTTGCCTATGCATACACAATCAGCAGATACTATATCATCTGCAGTGCAACCATCGCCATCATCGCATATATCTCCTATGTATAAACCTAAACCTGCGCAAAAGTTAGGATCTGACGTTCCTACACATTTGCAATCTGGCGTGATTTGATCATTAAATGTGTCACCATCATTATCATCACATGTAGAACCTGGCTCGGGACCATCAAAACATATACCTTCTGCATCGCAAGTCCAATCATTATCAGAATCTTGATAAATCCCAACGCATTCACAATCTGCACTAACTATATCATCAACTGTACATGGGTCAAGGTCATCTCAAATACCACCAATATAAAGTTCTATATCTTGACAATAAATGCTATCCTGATTCCCAGCACACATACAATCAGATGTTATTATATCATTAAATGAATTATCGTCATTATCATCACATACAGTACCAGGTTGAGGTCCATCTGGACAAATGTCATTAGCATTGCATGTGCCAACTTCATCAGTATCTTGAAAAACGCCTACACAATTACAATCAGAGTCAACAATATCATCTACTGTACATTCATCTCCGTCATCACAAGCATCTCCAATATTAAGATTCAATCCTGGGCAAAATAGAGGATCAGTTGTTCCTAAACATTTACAATCAGGAGAAATCTGATCATTAAATGTTGTGTCATCATTATCATCACATGCTGAACCCGGCTCTGGCCCGTCAGGACACAGGTCATCTGCATCGCAGGTACCGTCGTTATCAGTATCTTGAAAAACACAAATACAAACGCATTCCATATTAATCGAATCATCAACAGTACAAACATCTCCATCATCACAAGCTATGCCAGGTTCTGGACCATCATTACAAACATCATCCACATCGCATTCACCATCAAAATCACTATCTACAAATGTGCCGAGACATATGCAGCTTTCAATTATTAAATCGTCAATAGTGCATTCATTATTGTCATTACAAGGCGTTCCAGGCTCAGGTCCATTCTCGCAGACATCTTCTGCATCACATGTACCATCATTATCCTCATCTTGGAATATTCCGATGCAAAGACAATCTTCACTAATTGCATCATCTATTGTGCAGACATTTTCTAAAGGAGTTTCAAATGAAGAGGTCTCTGGAAAATCATAATTATCATTAAGCTGGTCAGTGAGTAAGGGCTCAAACAACACATTGAAATCACCAGAATACAATTCTGATGTTGAAATTGCTATAATGAACTCTCCCGCTCCTAAACACTCAAAATCTGTCGTGTTAAAGTCAGTATAAACACAAGTTTCAGCTACAACATTCCCGATTCCATTCTCACATCTAGCACCTTCAGTATCAACAACAACAACAACAACAACAACAACAACAACAACAACAACAACAACAACAACAACAACAACAACAATACTGATCGGAGAATTCGATAATATTGGATTAAAACCAGCTCCTTCAAATATCAACAAAAATCCTTTTTCTAATTGATCGACGTAGATTTTATACCACACAGTGTTTTCTCCACCTTTACTCGCACAAGTATTATTGTCTACTGTTTCACCTCCATAGGAAGCACACAAGGTTGATCCAAGTACATCTTGCCATGGTTGCAGTTGTTGGGCATCTTCGCATTCATCATTAACAACATCAGCATTGTTAACTTTAAATGTAAACGCACCTTCATTTCCCTGTTCTACAGCGAAAGCCAATATATACGTTTGCAAATCGAGTTAGACACACTCCTTGTCTTGATTGAATCCTATTAAACCATAATAAAAGTCGTCAGAACTAGTGATCGGACAACCATCGAAAAACCCTATGCTGATATCATCATTGACTCCTTCAAACCCTTCCGTATCAAAAGAAAGAACATACGAACCAACATTACTTACTGTAAATGCCCAATAGGCTACAGTAATACTATCTCCTAATCCATCTGGATTACATTCTGTATCATTTGCCCAACTTGGATCAATTGAAATCGTCTCAGAATAAGGATATGAAACAATAGAGACCGGGTTAGCTTGTGCATCTACGCACGTCTCATATGCTTGTGCAGCTGAAAATCTTAAAAATAACAGGCAACCAAAAAATGAAGAAATAAAATTTCCTAGTGTTCATAGTGTAGGGTTTTAAAATCATGACATGTTTGTAATCGAACCCAATATATTCAATAAAATTCAATAACCTATATTTATCATTTATGACTTAAATTCACTTTCAACCAACATTATTCATATGATTATTAAAAAAATATGTAGTATTAGTATATTTTTAACTCTTCTAACCGTTTTATATCGTCTGTATTATATATTTCAGGCTAATACGGCATGAAAAGTGATATAGAATAAAGGTTAGTTATCGACAATAGAAAATCGACAATTGACATTTAAGAACTAGCAAAATCCAATGATTATGATGACTGCAGAAATACTAGAAAAAAGAGACAAGAACAAAGCACGGAATACGTCTATCATAATTCATTTGTTATTGCTGCTGATTGCATTTTTCTACTTCTGGACGATGGATATCAAGCCTGTTCCAAAAGAGAATGTATCTACTTATGTAGCTATCGAGTTCAAAGAAAGTAGCTTGAGTAAATATGCGCATGCAGATGCTGGTAAAAAGAAGGCCAAAACAGAATCTACTAAAAAGCTAGAAACAAAAAAGCCAAAGGCAGTAGTAACTCCGCCAAAACCTAAAGTAGTAATTCCTGTGCCTAAGCCCGTCGCAAAACCAACCCCTACTGATCCAATCGTATCAGAAACTACTGTAGACGAAAGTCCAGTAGTAGCTGTAGAAGAAGAAATGGAAATCGACATACCTGAACCAGAAGAAATTATAGAAGTCAAGAAAGTAGAAGTGGTTGAAGAAGAAGTAATCACTGAAGAAGATCTAGAAGAACTTATGGAAGAAGAGGCTGAGGGTGAAGAAGAAGCAGAAGAAGCAGAAGAAGAAACGGGTGGCACAAGTGGAGATGGTGGTAATGATGAAACTGATTCATCTATAGAAGGCGATGGAGGAACTGGAGAAGCAGGTGCTGGAGATGGCGACGGAGCGTCTAGCGGTGATGATGGTGACGAGGGTGTAGGAGACGAAGGAAGTGGAACTGGTGATTACGATGGTAGCGGCGATGGAATCTTCGGTAGAAAAATAATTAAAAGAAATTGGAGAGGATTAGATTTATCAAAAGGAGTAGGAAGAATCGTAATGAAATTTTGTGTAAATCGTAATGGAGACGTAACCTTTGTAGAAATTCTGGATGATGGAACTACAGAAACCAACCAAAGAAAACTTAAGCAAGCCCTCGTTGCTATGAGAGGATATAAAGTACAAAAAGACAATAAAGCTCCCGTAGAGCAATGTGGTAAGTATGTCTTCAAGCTTGATGTGAATACGCTTCGAGGTATCTAACATTTAGAATAAATAAGTAAACCAGAAGCCACTTAACTTTAATTAGTTGAGTGGCTTTTTTTATGCATACTAAAGTGACCTGATCGCTACAGCCCTCAAACAAACTATACATCTAAGTGATCTACCCCATATTTATCTGATCGCTCCAAGTGATTTGATCAATTAATTATGATTAAGATACAAAGTACAAAGTCGCTAACTCTTTCGAACTAGCGACTTGATTTTCCCATTTTTTTTTACGGGGTGTAATCTATTTACCTTCCCCTGATAGCTTTTATAAACTCAAGGTGTTATAAGTCTTTAAAGGATAACCTTCCGTTATCCGTTTGCTTTTTTGTGATCCGCTAAAAACTTAGCCAATCCGATATCTGTCAATGGGTGATTTAATAAACCTAACATTGCACTTAACGGACATGTGATAACATCCGCTCCATTTCTTGCCGCTTGTACGATGTGAAGTGGAGACCTAACAGATGCTGCCAATATCTCAGTATCATATCCTTGTATAGCATAAATCTCAGCTATATCTTGGATAAGGCTCATTCCATCCCAAGTAATATCATCTATTCTACCAATGAATGGTGATAGATATGTCGCTCCCGCTTTTGCTGCTAATATTGCCTGCCCCGCAGAGAACACAAGTGTACAGTTTGTTCTTATTCCATGTTCAGTAAACCAGCTAATTGCTTTTATACCATCTTTAATCATAGGAACTTTCACTACAATATTCGGTGCTATTTTAGCTAACTTTTGTCCTTCTTCAATCATTCCTTCGAAATCCGTAGATATCACTTCAGCACTTACATCACCATCAATAAGGTTACAAATTGCTGCATAGTGTGCATGAACATTTACTTCACCTGTGATTCCTTCTTTAGCCATCAATGATGGGTTAGTGGTCACACCGTCAAGAATTCCAAATGCTTTGGCTTCTGCTATTTGCTCTAAATTTGCTGTATCGACGAAAAACTTCATATGTA
>JBLHWH010000041.1:0-36934 GCA_047628935.1 Halioglobus sp.
ATTCTAAAAAGGTGCTTAGCCAAGATCGAGGTAAAATTAGCTAAAAAGTTGATAGAGTTAGGTAGTTTTAATGATTTGAGAGCGAAATTAAAGGGGTCAGAGTTGCCTTTTTCCAGAGTTGGAATCGTAAGTTTCATGATTAATAGAGGGTTATATTTAGAAGGGCAAAATTTCATGAATGCAGTAGTAGATTCTTCTCAAGAATGGGTAGCTTATAAACAAAGTCAAAATATTTTAATAGATTTTCTAGTTAACTATGAAGATTTTAAATTAACAGCAATAGATAAACTAGATCTAGAGCAAGCAGGTCAGGAAGTGAATTATTACGCCGCATTTATCAGAGGGGTATATGCTGAGATTGTTGGTGAATCGATATTGCTAGATTTTACTTTTGGTAGATCAATAAAGCCGAGAAATAATACTCAGTTTGAAAAAGAAATTACCCTATTGCTAAGTCCAAATCCTGTATCTGATTTACTTCAAATTGAATCTCACAATGGTATTTTTACGGATATACGAATTAGTGATTTTGCTGGACAGACTGTAAATAGTTTGTATAACTTAAGTAGTAATAATCAAGTTATTGATGTATCAAATCTAACGCAAGGAGTATATTTCATTACTGTTTCATTGTCCAATTCTGAAAGAATAGTTCAAAAGTTTATTAAATTATAATTCTAATTGGGGTAGCTGTTACAGTTACCCCATATTTTAATGAATATGAACCTAAAATATAAAATATTATTTTTACTATTAATAAGTTCTGTGCTAGAAGCTCAGACTTATTATAATCAATACAATAATGCAGAGGATAGCGATATTACTGAAAGAATGGAAAGCCTATATCAATCAGGTGACACAACAATTGTATTAGGCATTGAGAAAGGTGATAGTCCAGTTTTTTTTAATTTATATATTGATTCAAGTGGAAATCAAATTGATAAGGTGTATGCTGATACAACGACCTATGGGGCAGCCAATATTTTTGATGGTAAAAATGATGGTATAATCCAAATGCAAAATGTAGTAAACAAACCAGGAAGTGTCAGATTTATAGATGTGAGCAAGAAAGGGGAAATATTGAATGTTAAAGAAATTGATTTATTTACTGAAATTAGTTCATATTTCATTTCGAATTTTTTAGTAACATCTAATCGTTATATCTTTTCAGGAATTGTTACGTATGCGGAAGGTAAACATGCCTTTATGGTTAATTTGGATCATGATTTCAATTTAATAAAGGCCCAAGAAACTTCATCAGAATTTAGAAATATATCAGGATTGACAGAAACAACTGATGGACGAATACTAGGAGTCATGGCTTATGTGGATTTTGAAATGTCAGAATGTTCATTTTGTCCTAATTATGCAAAGTATTATATCTCAGAATTTGATGCGTCTGACAGCCAATTTTTTGATACCCTTTATTTAGCTTTGACAGGATATGGGTATAAAGACTATAGATTACCCATGAAAGCTACACCTGATAATGGTATTGTTTTGATCAATCCAGTATCTTTTTCTGACGAAGAGTATGATTCTGAGCTCCGAATCCGGAAGTTCAATGGTGACATAGGATTTATGTGGAATTTAGATTCATTTCCTATAAATAAAGAGGGTGATTTTAATCCATCAATGCACATTCTTGATTCTGGAGACATAGTATTCTCTGTCTATTCATTGGTAAGAGATGATCTGGGGTTTGAATCAGATAATATTATCATAAGTTATATTGCAAGTAGCGGTGATTTATCATGGAGTAAAAGTATCGTTAGGTATCAAGATGAATTGGGAAGGAGGAAAACAGATTATGCTACAACACATCTAGTTGAAGTAGATGGTTATTTTATTTTTGGGGGCAATCATAATTGGGGTGGCGGATTTAAACCTATAGTCTCAAAAATAACAAAAAAAGGCTGTCTTCATGAGGATTGTAGGATATTAGAGGTGGCAGGATATTTTCCTCCTCCGAGATCAGGGCTTTCATATCGAAATATTTGGCATGTACATAATACAAAAACGGATGAAAGGTATCGCTATACTTTTATAGAAATTGCTATTCCAGAGATAGGAGGGTCTTTGCTTCGATCCGATGAAATGAGTGGAGATAATTGGTATACTACAGGCAGACTATTTAGAGGCAACGAAAATGTATTAAAGGAAAAACGAGTATTTACAACAGGAAGCTCTATTATTGATTATGACTATAACTATGACTTTGATGTAGGTGATGTAAATGGTTTAGTTCAGCCTCCATTATATTTAGATTGGAAGCAGGTTGTGGTAGCGAAGGACTTTATTCAATTTAATGATGGCAGATTTATGCGAAGATTGACGATGCAATGTTACGAAGGCGACGAAGTAATGGAAGAATTTGATCCTGTGACTTGGATAGATTATTTAGGAGATCCCAGCGATTTGTTTAATACCTATAATGCTTGTTCCAGTCGAGGCTCCGAAGTCGTCACTTGCTTCTACTCCGCAGGAGATTTGATGTGGAGTCATCCTGACTATACAGATTGCGCACCGTTAGGAGTGCAGGATGAGGAGAGTGTGCCAACAATAATATTCCCTAATCCTGCAAGTGATCTTATCCAAGTAAACCATAGCTTCGGAAAATACAAAATAGTATCTTCAAATGGACAGCTAGTTACAGAAGGAAATGAAATAAAAGTAGGAGAGACGATAGACATAAGCCAACTTCCAAAAGGAAGTTATTATATTTATGAGATAGATAGACTTGTGGGAGGGAAGGTGATTCCATTTAGTAAATTTTGATCAGGCTACGAATTTGCTAAGGTTTGGGCAGCCATACTTTAACAATTATTAACTAAAACCAATCAATCATGATTACCAAGAGACTTCAAGGTTTTATTAGCATTTCTTGCTTTGTTGGCATAATGCTCACAAACGTATTATCTATGAAGGCACAATGTCCTACAAACGATCCAGCTTTGGATATCATAAATGGAATCATACCATATACCTTGCATAATGTTGATGAGGCATGGTTATGTACGTGTGGAGATGAAGACATAAAAGTAGCTGTAATTGATGTTTTTAATCCGATATTGAATGATGATCTTACGGGTAAAATAGTAGAACTCTATGAAGCCAGTCCAATAACAGGAGAATGGATAGAATGTGGTCATGGCACAACTACATCAGGAATTATTGCGGCTATACCCAATAACAATATGGCTTCGGCTGGAATAGGATATAATACTAAGGTCGGTGCGTTTAATATATCAGGTGGATGTCAGGGTGATTCTTCCGTAGTGTTTGATGCATTTCAGGAAGCAGTCACTAGAGGTTACAAAATTATAAACAGTACGCTTATTTTTGATATTCAGAATGAAGCGCAAGAAACAATCCTTTCAGAGTACTTAAATGAGGGGGGATTGCTAGTAGTATCAGGAGGTAATAATGCTCATGCACAATATGCAGATTGGCCTGGTGTGATCAATGTAGGTGGTATGGTCTCTGGGATCAACGAAGGAGAAAATATTTATAAAAATATATACGAGCAAGACGAGGAAGTAGCTTTTGATATTTTTGTAAGCCTTGAAGACATGGAAGGTTTGCAGGCATTTGATCAGTGGGGATTTACTCAAAATTTACTAAGTGAAAATGCTGCTATGGTCTCCGCCACTGCTGCACTGATGCTAGCCGTAAATGACACACTCACAGGAGCAGAAATAGAGCAAATCATAAAAGAATCTGGGCAAGGTGAGGTTTTCGATGCTCCTGAAAATTCTGCGACCAATTATTTAGATATTGGAGCGGCAGTAAAAGGGGCAGCTGCCTTTGGAGTACTTGATGGAGTGTCCGAAAATCCTCATACGTTACTGACTATTTATCCAAATCCTGCATCCAACTATATTATCATAGATAGTGATGTCAATTTCGTGAAAGTGATCGATTTATCTGGAAATATAAGAGAGTTCTTCGTAAAAGATAGAAAGGTAGATATCTCTGATCTAGCCGTTGGGTTGTATTATATCCATACGGATAAAGGCAGAATCGGGCAGTTTGTGAAGTAGCTTTACAATATTTCACCATTGATGCACCTGATAATACAGACGCAGACACATATGTAATCTCAAATCACAAAAATGTCAACATCACTGATTGGAAATTCAACAATTAAGTTATTCAATAATTCAACAATTAGTTCCCAAGTATCACGACAACTTCCTCCTCTTTAATCCTCCTCTAAAGGAGGACAAAAACGACATTGCTCGGGCACTGTTTGAAAATTCAACACATCAACCAAGTGGCTTGCGAAGCAAACACGTCGGCTAGTATAGAGAATTGAAAATTATCGGGCTAGCAAACACGGAGGTCAGTGTAGCAAAATTCAATTTTTGCAGGCTGACACATCAACACATCAACACATCAACACATCTCCAACTTTTTAATCCTCATCCACAAAAGCTGACATAAATCTAGGCTTAAAACTATCTGCTGTAGACATGCCCATATCTCTTTTCCATAATTCTGGTATTGTCTCTTTATTCAAAAGACAGCCTTCTGCTATATATGGATATACATCTTCATAGGTCTCATGCCGATTCATTATGATCCTTCTGTTGATATGGTATCTGTTTATTTCTGCAGGGTCAGATATTCCAGAAGCACCTAATAATTCTACGAATGCTTTTACTGTTTGTTGATGAAAATTAGCAACTCTTGTTTTTTTGTCTTCTACGACTAATCCTTTCATGAGTGCTTTATCTTGCGTTGCTACACCTACTGGACAAGTGTTTTTATTGCATTCTAGTGCTTGGATACAACCAAGAGACAACATCATTGCTCTAGCGGAGTAACACGCATCAGCACCTATTGCAATAGCTCGCATCATATGAAAGCCAGTCATAATTTTACCGGAAGCTATGATTTTAATATCTTTTTTAAGATCAAAACCATCAAGTGTGTCATATACTATCGCAAGTCCTTCTCTGTATGGCATTCCCACGCTATTAGAAAATTCTAAAGGTGCAGCTCCAGTTCCTCCTTCACCTCCATCAACAGCTATAAAATCAGGTTTGATTCCCGTTTTAAGCATCGCTTTACAAATAGCGATGAATTCGAATCTATTACCTACACATAATTTAAATCCTACAGGCAGTCCATCCGACAGATCTCTTATTTTTTTTATAAATTCTAATAATCCTATGGGAGTGTTGAACTCTTTATGGAAAGGAGGTGACAATACATCTTCTCCCATCTTTACATTTCTAATTTTTGCGATCTCAGCTGTAACTTTCTTTGCAGGAAGTATTCCTCCATGACCAGGTTTTGCACCTTGGCTGAGTTTTACTTCGATCATTTTCACATTGGCTTTGGCAATTGTATTTTTGAAATTCTCAGCTGAGAAGCCTCCTTCGTCTGATCTGCAACCAAAATAACCAGTACCAATCTGATAGATCAAATCACCACCCAATTTAGCATGATAAGGAGAGATCCCACCTTCACCAGTATTATGGGCAAATCCTCCTATGGCAGCACCTCCATTAAGCGCCATAATAGCATTAGCACTTAGCGAACCGTAACTCATAGCAGATATATTAAGGAGCGAAAGATCATACGGTTTCTTACAATCAGGTCCCCCAACTCGGACTCTAGGATCATTATTTAGATCATGTCCATCAAGTGCAGCTATACTATGATTCATCCATTCATATCCTTCTGCATATACATTGAGCTGTGTGCCAAATGGGGTAGTGTCTGTCACCTTTTTGGACCGTTGGTAAATAGTCGATCTGAATATTCTTGGGATCGGAGCACCCTCTGTATCCGGTTCTATAAAGTATTGATACAGTTTTGGTCTGAGCCACTCTGCTAGATATCTAGATCTTCCTACTAGTGGGAAGTTTCGCATTATCGCATGCTTGGTCTGTACGATGTCGTACCACCCAATAAGGATAAACGGAGCTACGCCAGCTAAGACCCAATAGAAACCTGTCCATTGGTAGAATCCGCCTGCTGCGAGCAGTGCTATGACTATAAGTGAGAATAATAGAAATCCTGATCTCATAAGTATATTGTCTTTGTATATAAAACTAAAAATAGAATGTCAGAATCGGCTTTCCTAATAACTGTCGTAAATATTATAATATAGAAAAAGAATTAGATCTCTAGATGGTTTAATCTGCGGTCTTACTCGAGTCAGCCACCATCGAATTAATCTCCTTTATTTCGGTTTTGCTGAGATATCTCCACTCACCAACTTTTAACTTGCCGAGCTCAATATTCATGATTCGAGTCCGCTTGAGTGTTTTAACATCATAGCCTAGGTATTCACACATTCGACGGATTTGTCTGTTTAGGCCTTGTGTGAGTGTGATTTTGAAAACATTCTTATTGATCTTTGAGACTTTACACTTTTTTGTGACGGTCCCTAGTATTGGAATGCCACCTGCCATTTGAGAGATAAATTTTTGATCTAATACTTTGTCAACTCTGACTACATATTCCTTTTCATGGCTATTTCCAGCTCTTAGAATCTTATTTACGATATCTCCATCATTTGTAAGAAAGATTAGTCCTTGTGAAGGCTTGTCTAGTCTGCCGATTGGAAATAGTCGCTCTTTATGATCAATGAAATCAACTATGTTTTTTCTCTCCTTTTTATCAGTTGTGCAGACTATGCCGATAGGTTTATTTATGGCTATGTATATTGATTTAGGAGCACTTTTTATCGGTCTCCCATCAATGGTAACTTTATCTCCTGGAGAAACTCGATTACCCAATTCAGCTGCTTTACCATTAATCTCTACCTTCTTATCCGCAATCAACTTATTCGCTTCACGTCGAGAACATATACCCGTATTGCTGATGTATTTATTTAAGCTTATTGAGTTTTCGTTGGAAGTGTCCAATGGATAGTTGTTGTTTTGTTGAGGGCAAAAGTAAGTTTAATTATTAGATTTTGTGGAATCGCTAGAATTGTTGATTCGTAGAATCGCTTTATGATGTTGATAAAGTAAAAAAGCACAAAGTGAATAACATTTTCAAGAATTAAAACTTAGTAATGTTGGAAAAATAACTTGTCGATTTGATGCAAATCTTTTGTCTCTATCCTTCGGCACAAAAAAAATACTCATTATGCGCTGTATCTTCGATTTTTGCGCCTCGACTATGAACGTCTAAGAACAAAAGCTCTAGCTTGAAATGACCAACTTTTTTTTTCGTCATTACTTAATATATATGTGTATGTTCGTAACTAATTGTGAATAAAAATAAACTGCATGAGAATCTGTGGAATAGAATTAAAGGGAAATGATGCTATCATAGTAAGTCTGCTCTTCGATGGGGATGACTATACTGTAAGTAACAAAGACGTCAAAAAAATAAAACTGAAGGATACCGATGTGCAATCTGATGTGCAAGGATTTACAAAGGAGTTGTATTCTTTTTTTGACTCAGTTGATTTTGATGGTATTGCTATAAAAGGACGAGCTAAGAAAGGGAAGTTTGCTGGAGGTTCTGTTTCTTTTAAAATAGAAGGTGTGATACAGAATAGTAAATACCCGGTCACTGTTTTTCCTGGAGCTACGATCAAGGCAAAATTAAAAAATAGATTAGTCGATGCCTCTCAAGTTAATGGATACCAAGAAGACGCACTTCGAGCGGCAGTTTGTTACAAGATTACTCAAAAGTAAGGATATGTAGAAAATTGATCACATCGCTTGAATCGATTAGATCAATGCGCGTAGCCCAATACTACAATCCTCTATAAAGTGTTCCTAATAAAAGCAATATATACGCTCCTAATAATAACCAAACAACATGATAAGTCAATCCTGGGTAATGAAATATACCCATAGCTCTAGTTACAGCTATATTGGTTACAGATACCGTTTTAGCTTATGGAGCATTGGTAATTACTTGCATAATTGTGAATTTTGATGCTAATACATTATGAATTATTGTAATGTTAAAATATTTTATATCAATCTTTTAAATCTACTCATAAATTCTTTTTGTCTAGGTTGTAATAATTTTTATTTTTGACTAAAAATCAAAGCAAATGGAAACAGAAAAGATTCAAGAATATATAGGAGAAGTACAGGATTGGGCGGTTGTGTTTATTCCCAAAGTTATCATCGCGGTACTTATCGTATGGATCGGACTGAAGGTGGTTAATAAACTGAGCAAGGTCGTCTCAATGTCGTTGAAAAAGGCAGGAATAGAAGTGGAGGTGGAAGAGTTCTTAGGATCTATTATTGATCTTGCACTGAAAGGAGTTGTTTTTCTAATTGCCGCCAGTATTGTAGGTGTAGAATTTTCAGCATTGTTTGGATTGCTTGCTGCAGCTGGATTTGCTGTGGGGTTAGCACTTCAAGGCTTTTTAGGTAATTTTGCTTCCGGACTTACCATTATCTTTTTTAAGCCATATAAAGTAGGAGATTGGGTTCAAGTCTCGGACACCTTTGGAAAGGTGAAAAGTATTGAGATATTTAGTACAAACTTAATCACACCTGGAGATAAGACACTTATTATTCCGAATGGTCAGATTACAGATAGCATCATTACTAATTTTTCTACACGAGGGAAAATAAGAATCGAGCTTTCTGTTACTATGCCATATGAAGAGAGCTTCCCAAGGGTGAAAAAAGTAATTGAACAAGCATTGTTAAAGGTGGATTGTATTCTTCATGATCCAGTACCTCTAATAGGAATCGAATCTTACGATAGTCACAATATCATTATTGCAGTACGCCCTTATATTTTACCAGACCATTATTGGGATGCTACTTTTGATGTATACTCGGCAATAAAGGAAGCGTTCAAAGAGAATGATGTCAAGGTAGCTTATTCAGAGGGAGTCGAGTTAGGAGCTATCGGTGAATAATAAGCGTAGTGTCTGCATACCTACTAAGGTGTCTGACACTTACGCCAAAGGTGTCGAACAATTATGTTCGTAGTAGAATATTACTTTGGTGCTCAGGAGTCGAATATTTCAGACACTCTAAGAGATGTCAGACATGTGGGTTGTAATTTGACATATTATTAACTTATTTCGCATGCATAATCAACTGATCCAAATGAAAAGTAATATCTTAGCAAAAATTAAAATCTAACAAATTGAGTTTTCAAAACAACCTTCTATATGCTCGAGAAATGGATGCGAATGATCCGTTAGGTCATTTTCGAGATAGATTCCATATACCCTTACAAAATGACGGGACACCATTTGTTTATTTATGTGGTAATTCCCTTGGGCTCCAGCCGAAATCGGTAAAAGAGGCTATTGATCAAGAACTACTAGATTGGCAAAATCTTGGTGTAGAGGGTCATGTTTATGCTAAAAATCCTTGGTTGCCATATCATGAGTTCCTTACGAAGGCTATGGCAGAAGTAGTTGGTGCTAAACCGATTGAAGTAGTGGTAATGAACACTCTAACAGTGAACCTTCACTTGATGATGGTTTCTTTCTATAGGCCAGAAGGCAAAAGGAATAAGATACTCATTGAATTTGATGCATTTCCATCTGATAAATATGCAGTTGAATCTCAATTGAAATTTCATGGTGTAGACCCTGCGGAGGGAATGATCGAGCTAAAAGCTAGAGATGGGGAAGAATTAATAAGAATCGAAGATATAGAGAAAATAATTGAGGAGCAGGGTGATGATATAGCTTTGATCATGCTTGGCAACACTAATTACTATACAGGACAGTTCTTTGATATGAAACGTATCACTGAATTAGGCCACGCCAAAGGATGTAAAGTTGGTTTTGATTGTGCTCATGGTGCTGGAAACGTTGATTTGCAGTTGCATGATTCAGGAGCGGATTTTGCAGTTTGGTGTAGTTATAAATATATGAACTCTGGACCAGGTAGTTTGGCAGGATGTTTTGTTCATGAACGACATGCACATGATAAAGAACTTCCTCGATTCGCTGGCTGGTGGGGGCACAATAAAGAGACTAGATTCAAAATGAGGGACGGATTCGATCCTATACCTGGAGTAGAGTCTTGGCAGCTGAGTAATCCTCCTATATTATCGATGGCAGCAATCAAAGCCTCCTTAGAAATATTTCAAGAAGCTGGGATAAAGAACTTGAGAAAGAAAGCGGATTCTCTTACAGGTTACCTTGAGTATCTGGTTGATGATATTGGTGATGATAGGATCAAAATAATTACTCCAAGAGATGTGAAACGGAGAGGAAGTCAACTGTCTATTCAAGTAATAAGTGCAGATAAGTCTATCTTTGATAAAATTACTGAAGCAGGTGTAATTGCTGATTGGAGAGAACCGGATGTAATTCGAATAGCCCCGACGGCATTATATAATTCTTATGAAGATGTATATCGTTTTTCTGAATTACTAAAAGAACAATTAGCTGCAACAAAAAGCTAGACTTATTATTATTATAGAAGGTATACAAGAGGATAAATGGAAAAGAAGAAAATTGTAATCGTAGGAGCGGGATTGTGTGGTTCATTATTAGCCTTAAGGATGGCGCAACGTGGATATGAAGTAAGTCTTCATGAAAAACGTGGCGACATGCGAAAAGAAGATACCACTGCTGGGCGATCAATAAATTTGGCGCTGTCAGCTCGTGGATTGATGGCTTTAGATAGGGTAGGATTGAAAGAGAAAGTATTAGAATATTGTATTCCTATGCATGGGCGTATGATCCATACTAAAGCTGGTGATACTTTCTTATCTCCATATAGTGGTAGAACCGAGGACTATATCAATTCTGTGCCGCGAGGTGGATTAAATTGCCTACTCCTTGATGAAGCGGAAAAAATGGAAAATATCAAGATCCATTTTAATAGTGCTTGTAAAACAGTTGATCTCAAGAATGCAAAAGGTACCTTCAAGCAAGCCAATGAATGGGATGTTATGGAAACTGGGGACATTCTTATCGGTACAGATGGTGCTGGGTCAGTGGTGCGAAGAAGTATGATGTCTCGTACTTCTGAATTACTATTCAATTATTCTCAAAACTTCTTGAGACATGGCTATAAAGAACTGAGCATTCTTCCTGCAGAGAATGGCGGATATAGAATTGAAAAAAATGCATTGCACATATGGCCGAGAGGGTCGTTTATGATTATTGCGTTGCCAAATATGGATGGTAGTTTTACGTTAACTATGTTTCATCCTTATGGGGGTGAAGCTGGTTTTAATACATTGAATAAAGAAGAGGTATTGACTGCATTTTTTGAAGAATATTACCCAGACTTATTGCCTCATATCCCACACTATATCGAAGAGTATAAGAATAATCCAGTAGGAACGCTAGGTACGATAAAGTGCTACCCATGGCAGGCATATGGCAAAAGCTTAATCATGGGAGATGCAGCCCATGCGATTGTACCATTTTATGGACAAGGTATGAATGCATCTTTCGAAGATGTTCGTGTGTTCGATGATATGCTAGAGGAATATGGTGATTCCAATTGGAATTTGTTGTTCGAGAAATATCAAGATGCAAGAGCTGAAAATGCAAATGCAATAGCTGATCTTGCAATTGATAACTTTCATGAAATGCAAGACAAAGTGAACGACCCTGATTTTCAGAAGAAACGAAAATTGGAGATGAAGCTAGAACAAGAACACCCTGAGTATTATTCAAAGTATTCTTTAGTGACTTTTAAGCCTGAGATGACTTATGCTGAAGCCATGAGGAAGGGCAGAGCTCAAGATAAGAGGTTGTTAGATGTTGTTAGTAAAGTGCAGGATATTAGTGATTTAAATGCTGAGGAGGTGCTCGAACAACTCTTAACTGACTAAAATAGGTGCATTTCTGAATATCATTTTTGAATAAATTAAATAGTGCTCTTTAAAATGTTTTGCTAAAGGTCAGAATCGTTTGAATCTGCCCGCATTGTTGCACAATGCTGTACTGGACTCGTTTATGCTAGAGCAATCACAAGATCGCAGAATCGCTTTATGATGTTGACCATATATAAGAATACATAAAAAAGCAGTTTAGCGATTTATCGATTGGAGCAATTTTGCAAAAAAAAACGATATTAAGAAATGCATCTACTAAAATCATCTTGATAAGAATTATAGATAGAGACATTATAGATCAATGGTTTGAGAAAAATAGCTGATAGACTGGTTGTTCATAAATAAGCTGTTTATAAGCATATTAATAATGAATGAAGAAGATCAGAAGTGGTTGTCTAGAATCTTAATTTTACTAATCTACAGTTTCGACTTCAGGCATTAATTTTAATCTTCTTGGGTGATCCAATTTCTTTTTTTGAGTTACAAAATCCTTTTCCCACACCATTCTTTTGATGTCTTTGGCGACAGTCGGGCTCATATAGAAGTATCTATGATTACTCATACTTGAGGAAAAATTCATGTGATCAGTGACGATAGATACGTCTATTATAGAGAAGTTTTCTGGCATTTTATATGGGTCTAAACCATTAAGGCCGAGTCGTTTGTTTTTATTTATCAATTTTGACATTTTGAGCGATCGGTCATTGTTGTGAACGTAGATTGTTACATCTTTTATAACCTTACTTAAGTTCTCTAGTGATTTTCCTTCATCAAAAACTTCGCTTTCTATGTCTGCTCCTGCAGCTATGTAGTGATCTATAACCTGGGCTCCGTTTTCGATCAATCCGCTACTAAGCATCATGTGTTGAAATATCCGATTGCCCATAGAGTGGCATAGGAATGACAATTTGGTTTTTTCTGCTTGACAACCAACCAGCTCGTGTAGAAACGGACCCAGAAAGTCTCCTTTTTTACGAGCAATTTTTACTCCTGCTGAATAACTTATAGAACTATCCCAGATGATAGAGAGCATTACTTTCTTCTTTCCATCGTCAGTTGCATATACATCTCGGCTAAGGTTTCTTACCATTTCTTTCCATGCAAATGTAAAATCGCCCCATATACCATGAATGAGAACATTAAGCTGTTCCGAAGTATTCTCTTCTCCCATTGATGCACATATGGCATCGTTTAACTGGGTAAGCGTGGTGATATTTTCTAAATTTCTCTGCTTAGGATTATATTCTGCATCATAATGTACGATGCCAAGTTCAATATCGAAATTTTCGATATCCGATCCATCAATCTTAAGATAATAATGAGTAAATTCTTCTTGAGCTATCATGTGTTCTGAGATGAAGCCCAAAGTTAGAAAAAGAACCAATCTAAATAGCATAAGTTACAATTAGTTAAGTGATTCAGGTGCTTCCATTAATTGGAAAAACTGATCTAATCTAGGCTGAATTATGATTTCTGTTCTTCTGTTTCTGCTTCTGCCTTGTGCTGTATCGTTGTCATCTTTTGGCACATATGAAGATCTGCCAGCAGCAGTTAACCTTTCCGGAGATACATAATGTTCGTTAGATAATGATCTCACGATAGCTGTGGCTCTTTTTACACTCAGGTCCCAATTGTCAGTTACACAGCTAGTATTCATAGGTACGTCATCTGTGTGACCTTCTACTAATACTTGAAGTTGATCATGATCATTGATTACCGATGCGATTTTTGCTAAAACGTCCTCCGCTTTTTTATTGATGGAGAAACTTCCTGACTTGAACAATAGCTTGTCGGAAATAGATACATGTACCAATCCACCTCTGACTTCTACTTGAATGTCAGTGTCGTTAATGTTTGATAGCGAACGCTTTAGATTCATTACTAATGCTAAGTTGACAGAATCTTTGGACTGCACTTTTTTGTTGAGATCTTCAATGTAGGCAGTTTGTTTACTTATATTCTCTAATGATTTCTGAATACTTTCTGCGCCTGTTATACTTACTACCGAGAGATCAGACATTCTATCTAGAAGTCCAGAGTTAGTCGACTTCATTGTTTCTATTTGATCTTGAAGTTGAGCTATTTGATCATCTTTTAGGAGTGCCTCTTTATTTTCGCAAGAAGCCAAAGTGATTAGAGCAATTGCAAGGAATGGAAGTAGATTTTTCATCTGTCAGTGTTTAGTTGATACTGAAATAACGCAGTAGGAAAGGTCAAAGTTAACTCTGAAGAGTTAATGTTTGGGATTAAACGAGAATTGTCATTGTGGAAGTATGTTTGGTGAGCTATGATAATAAATTATTCTTTCCGATGAAAATTTAAAGTTAGTATGAATCAGAATCCAACAAACCCTTCCAAGAAACCATCCAATGTCTTAGTTATTTCTTCATCAAACCCTTTACCAACCATGTGATCTGCAATTTTAGCTAGCGGAAGTCTATTTGGAAATACTCGCATCCCAAGATAATTAAATGATGTAGTTAAATGGTCTAGACCTCTTAAGTTACCTGCTCTTCCCGTCGCAACGCCTACTAATGCAAGTTTCTTTCCCTTGAAAGTCTCTGCATATCTTCTGATTGATAGTGCGTCGACAAAAACTTTAGCTATCCCGCTGTATGAACCGTTATATTCTGGAGAGACTAGGATCCATTTATCTGCAGGGATGATTTGCTCGTCTTGTAGTTTTGTTAGGTCAGGATGTTGGAAATCAGCTTCATACATCTTTGGATGAATAAATGCAGGGTCTATTTCACTTAGTTTGATGAGATGAACTTCTTCGTCAGTATATTTCCCAATCATTTCAAATAAGTTCCTACTTACGAATTCTGTTCTACTGTCTGGTCTATTGGTTGCAGATATTATTGTTATCATATATTTTCGTTTGGCATAATGAACATATTTGGAAGTAATAAAGATTAAAAAATGTGCGAAAATTTTAATCAATAATCAAATATGATACAAACCCACCTTAAAAATTCAACTTTAGGTTTAAATAATCTATTTTTACATTTTGAATCTTTTCGCTGAATATGTGTTATATGATTTGGTGATATTCAGTGTAGTGATTTGAAAACTAAGGTTAAAAAAATGTAGGTGCCCCGTCAATAGGTGACGAGAAAAATGTGATCCCGATAATTAATGGGAGTGAATCAATGGCTTGCAAAGAAATTGACTTTATGTTATTAAACCATTTCAGTACTAAAATCAAGAAATTAGATGGGTAAAATAATAGCAATAGCTAATCAGAAGGGAGGAGTAGGAAAGACAACAACAGCTATAAATCTTGCGGCAGCAGTTGCCATATTGGATAAAAAGGTGTTGCTAGTTGATGCTGATCCTCAAGGAAATGCAAGTTCTGGAGTAGGAATTGCTACTGATGATCTTGAAATAACTATTTATGATTGTATCATTGATGATGTGCATCCCAGAAAAGCTATTGTCAAGACTGAAACGCCAAATCTTGATTGTCTGCCATCAAATATAAATCTTGTTGGTGCGGAGATAGAATTGGTAAATAAACTGTCAAGAGAGTTTTTTATAAAAAATATGCTTGATAAGATTAAAGATGATTACGACTATATTTTTGTGGATTGTCTACCATCTCTTGGGCTCGTAACTGTAAATGCACTAGTAGCTGCGGATTCTGTAATAATACCCGTACAATGTGAATTTTTCTCGCTAGAAGGATTTGGCAAGCTAAAGTCTACCATCAATATGGTAAGGGACGCATTGAATGAAAGCTTAACCATCGAAGGTATTGTCCTCTCTATGTATGATAGCCGATTAAGAATGGCTAATATGGTTGTGAATGAAGTGAACAATATCGTTTCTGATAAAGTATTCAACACTATAATACATAGGAACTCTAAAATTGGTGAAGCTCCAAGTCTTGGTCAACCCGTAATTATATATGATGTAACCAGCAAAGGATCAACTAATTTCTTGAACTTGGCTAACGAGTTTCTTCAGCAAAATACGGACGATCTTTTCAAAGATAGAACAATGACAGAACTGATAGAAGCATTGAAGCTTCCATAAGAACACAATACAAGAAAAGAACTACACAAATAAGAACTACGATTTATAATGAGCAAGAGTAAAAAGAAAGAACTTGGAAAAGGCCTGAGAGCTTTGCTTACCAATATAGAAAATACTAATAGCCCAATAGAAAAAACAGAATTAGTTAAAGAGCTTAATAGCTCAATTCTTGAGATCCCATTGGCTAATATAGAAGTAAATCCATTCCAACCAAGGACTGAATTTGATGCTGATGAATTAGCTGAACTGGCTCAATCGATCAAAATTCATGGATTGATCCAAGCTATAACAGTAAGGAGTATCGGTGGTGATATGTATCAATTGATATCTGGTGAACGTAGAATGAGAGCTAGTAAAATAGCTGGATTAGATACAGTTCCTGTATTTATTCGTATTGCTGATGATCAAGCATTGCTTGAGATGGCATTGATCGAAAATATCCAAAGATCTAATCTTAATGCTATCGAAGTTGCCATTTCATATCAAAGGTTAATGGTAGAATGTGATCTTACTCATGAATCATTATCAGAGAGAGTAGGTAAAAAGAGAAGTACAATCAGTAACTATGTAAGATTACTGAAATTGCCTCCACAGATCCAATCTTCAATCAAGAATAATGTAATTAGCATGGGACATGCGAGGTCATTGGCTGGTGTAGAAGAAGTAAGTCTACAACTAGATATATTTAAAGAAGTTATAGCTAAAAATTTAAGCGTTAGAGCACTAGAAAACCTGATTAAAATACACAATAATCCTGTTGTCGCTGCTGCACCTAAAACAAGTAAAGAACAGCCTGCAGAAGTAAGGAAAGTGCAAGATAATCTCAGTGCAAATCTCGGAACGTCTGTAAAAATCAAAAGATTAGATTCTGGAAGCGGTGAGATTTCTATAAAGTTTGGCTCAGACAGAGAATTCAACAGTATCTTATCTATTTTAGAGAAGTTGGATAATTAAACAATACATATTACTGCCTACATCGTTAATCACAATATGAGGAGGATAATTATCATTTTGAGCTGTTTAATGTCGACGCAGTTTACGTACAGTCAAATTAATAATGATATAAATCAGAATGATAGAGATACTAGTGCAGAGCAAGTTGATTCAGGAAGAGACTCCACCACAATAGTCAATAATTCAATTTTTGATATTTTTTATGGAAAGCCAGGTAAAGCAGCATTTTATGGACTTGTCATTCCTGGAGGAGGACAGATTTACAATAAGAAGTGGTGGAAGTTACCTTTTGTCTATGCTGTAGAAGGAGGGACAATCTATTGGATAATAGCAAGTACTAGAAACTATAAAGAACTTCAAACAGCCTATCTAAATAATCTAGATCCTCTTAATAATCTAATACCTGTAGGTGATGTTACGGATGTGAACATCCTATTGACAAATCGAAATAGGTGGCGGAAACAAAAAGAATATTCATGGATATTTTTCCTTGGTGGGCATTTGATTACAATTTTTGAATCATTTATAGACAGACACTTAATGGAGTTTGACGTAAGCGATGATCTTACGTTTGAGCCAATACCATCTGTGATTGGTTCATACCCTGGGGTTACCTACACGATAGGGTTGAATAAGAAAAAAGATATTGTTTATAAGGATTTGTTGGGGGAGTGATTTCGGCTTCGCTCAATCACCGGGGAGTGATTTCGGCTTCGCTCAATCACCGGGGTGTGGTTTCGGCTTCGCTCAATCACCGTGTTAGCTGATTTAATTTCGCTCAACCATCGTGTTGGCTGATTTGATTTTGCTGTCTGAGCGTAGTCGAAGACAGCTGTAATCTAGTAACAATGACAGGATATACATACATATTAAAATGCTCTGATGATAGTTACTACACTGGGAGTACTAAGGATCTTGACAGAAGACTACATCAGCATCAAAGTGGAGACGGTGCGAATCATACTAAAAAAAGACTTCCTGTTACGCTTGTGTACTTCGAAGAGTATGATAGAATTGATACTGCATTTTATAGAGAAAAGCAGATCCAGGGCTGGAGCAGAAAGAAAAAAGAAGCGTTGATCGAGGGTATGCCTGAAGAGCTGCATGAATTGGCTCGGTGTAAGAATGAGACATCACACTGTCTTCGGCTACGCTCAGACAGCGATGATATCTGATTTTGCTGCTCAGACAGCGATGATATCTGATTTCGCTGCTCAGACAGCGATGAAATCTGATTTTGCTGCTCAGACAGCGATGATATCTGATTTTGCTGCTCAGACAGCGATGATATCTGATTTTGCTGCTCAGACAGCGATGATATCTGATTTTGCTGCTCAGACAGCGATGAAATCTGATTTTGCTGCTCAGACAGCGATGATGACAAACACCGCTCACTGAGCGAAGCCGAAGTGAGTATTGCCAAAAAAATCATAATTTGCATTAAATTATCCTAATCACATTGACAACTCATTAAATCTAATAAAGTATGAATACACATATCAAATCAGGAATATTTGCATTGGTTTTGACAGCAGCAATGGTTTCTTGCAAAAATGATAAAGCAGTAGTTGCACCTGAAGTAGCCGATGAAACCACGTCTCCTGCAAAGAATTTAAGTCCAGTTAAAAATATAAGACTCCATAAAGTATGGCAATCTGACTCTACATTAATTACAACGGAATCAGTACTGTTTGATGAACAACAAGGTTTGTATTATGTCTCATGTATTGGAAATGTACCACCTGATAAGGAAGATGGAGATGGATATATTGCTACGATGGATCAAAGAGGAAATATACTCAATGCTGCGTGGGTAAAAGGCTTAGATGCACCAAAAGGAATGGCACTCAAGGATGGACAACTGTATGTGACGGACATCAACGACTTTGTTATTATTGATCAAGCGAGTGCTTCAATTGTAAAGAGAATAAACGTACCTGGTGCAACATTTCTTAATGACGTAGCTCCTGCGCCTGATGGGAAAATCTATTTTACAGACAGTGATCAAAATACTATATATGTATATTCTGATGATAAAGTTAAGTTATATAAAAAGGACAACAGACTAGGAGGCACAAATGGAATCTTCGTAGATGATGAAACGATCTATCTTGCTGGATTTAGAAATGGTGATATCAATACGATTGACATTGCTTCAAAAGAAATAACAAACAGAGCTAAAGGAGCAGTGCCAGGAGGAGATGGTATAGCACCTTGGGAAGGTGGTTATGTCTTTTCTAACTGGGGTGGAGAAGTTTACTATATAACAGCTAATTGGGAGGTCAAAAAAATATTGGACACTAAAGAGGCAAAAGAAAATGCCGCAGATATTACAATAAATCAAAAAACTGGTGAATTACTTGTTCCTACTTTTTTTGATAATAGGGTAGTAGCTTATACTATAGAGAATGTTAAATAGATTATATCTTTATACAATCAATCTTACATTATGAAAATCACAAATTGCTTTTTAATCTTTTTTGCTCTTTTAATATCAGTTTCGTGTAAATCTAAGGTGGTTCAAAATCAAGATACTGGAATAGAGGAATCTGGATTTAAATCAGAAAGTAAACCCAAGTTGGTACTCGCGCAATGGACCTTTAATAAGGATCTATTTGCAGGAAAAATGACGACTATCGATTTTGTCAATAAAGCTGCCGAAATGGGTTTTGACGGTGTTGAGTTTGTCAGTCAGTTTATTAAGGATAAAGTAAATGATGATGCATATTTAGCGGAACTGAAATTAGCGTCTGAGACTGCGGGGATTAAAAATACGATGATTTCAGTAGATGTTTCAGAAGCTAAACTAGGTTCTTCTGATCCGGATGAAAGAGATATAGCTACTGCTAAACACAAAGAATGGATAGTAGCTGCATCAAAGCTAAATTGCCCCACTATAAGAGTTAATGCACATGGAGATGGTTCGGCTGATGAGATGATGTCTGCAATGTTTAATTCTGTCAAAGAGCTAGCCAATTTTGGGAAATCTTATAATGTAGGGGTGACTATTGAAAATCATGGACAGTACTCCAGTGATGGTAAATGGCTTTCTCAGTTAATCGGTAAGCTAGTTCCATATGGTGTTGGAAGCGTAGCTGATTTTGACAATTGGTGTATTGAAAGAGAAGGTGGTAAACTATGGGGAACGCCTTGTATAAAAGAATATGATAGATATCTTGGCATGAAGGAATTACTCCCTACCGCTAGGAGTGTCAGTGTCAAAGCATTTGACTTTGATGAACAAGGCAACGCTATTAAAACAGACTTCAAACGAATGTTTCAATTGATAAAAGAAGCTCAGTACGACGAATATCTTGCTATTGAGTTTGAGGGCCACGACATGGATCCTATCGAAGGTATACGCAAAACTTTGGAGTTGGTGGATCAGTGTTGGAAATAACTAGTTTTCAATCACCAATCGATCAACTATCCTAAATTCTGCTCCTTGTAATACAATGTGGTAAAGACCAGATAAAAGATGAGAAACATCAACACTAATGTTGTTTGTTCCTTTGCTTATAAATTGTTCTTGCTCATGGACCATTTTTGATGAGAGATCAAATATTTGAATTGTGCTCTTAACTGATTTATTTAGATTGATTTCTATATTGACAAACTGATTTGTTGGATTAGGAAAAAGTTTGAAATCATTAATTTGTCCTTGAATATCTTCTATTCCTGATATAATTCCAGAATCTACCATCTTGTCAAGATATACATGATATTCGCCGGGAGCCATTGTGATAGATTTTGCAGTATTGTCTACATCAATACTACCACCTTCTAAATAATCATACCATGTTCCCGTATGATTGAAATCTACATTTATAGTTCTTTCAATTACATCAAAGTTGCCGATTACCATTCCATCCAAAGTAGCTGTGTTTAGCTTTATGAACTTTCTACTTGCCACTACATTATGTGAATAAGTTGTAGTATTCATCAATTCAGTATCAAGCTTCAGTTTTATCATGGCTGAAGTCACATCAATAAGTCGCTTTCTATCTATATCTGATTTATAATCCCAACGAATCGGTTTTGGAGATAATCTACAATTGTCATTGATACTTCCGTCCTCACATCTATTGATAGAGAAATCGAAGCCCATTTCACCAAATTGCCATATCATTTTAGGTCCTGGAAATGAATAAAAGAATGCTGTTGCCAATTCAATTCTATCCAGTGCAATAGCTTTATCTTTCACAGAATAGCTTCCATTTGCGTTACCAAATTCTCCATTTTTATACATGAGTCTTTCCTCATCATGACTTTCCATGTAACCAACTGCATGAGGGTTTGACCATCCTTTTTTCTTGTAGTCAATCCATTCGAAGTTTGACTTACCCCCAGAGTTATAACCCATCGTAGCTTCGTTGAAGTTATGGTTGTGATTGCTCCAAAGCATCATGCCATAATCAGATAGTTCTTCTTCTTCGTCATTAGCGGCAAAGTGCTCTAGAATCACATAAGCATCAGGATTGGTATTCCATATATTATCAGCGTAGAATTTTAAAACATCAATTCTACCTTGATCATAAACTCTGAATGTACCATCGTTGGTACTCATTTTTTGTGTAAATCCTTTGGATAGATCAAACCTAAATCCATCTATATTATACTCTTCTAACCAATATTTCGTCACACGATTTACGAATGTCTGTGTCGCATTTGATTCATGATTGAAGTCATAGCCTACATTAAATGGATGCTTGGCTTCCACATTTAGGAATGGACTATCTGCTGCGGGTCTAAAATTAGCGTCGTCCCAATATAATCTAGCAAGTGGACTCTGGCTAAATGCATGATTGTACACCACGTCAAGAATGACTGCAATTCCTCTCCTATGGCATTCATCGACCAATATTTTGAATGATTCGGGTGTGCCATAATATTTGTCCAGTGCCATGTGGAATGAAGGATTATATCCCCAACTTTCATTGCCTTCGAATTCGTTTATAGGCATAAATTCAATTGCATTAATTCCGAGCCTGTCAAGATAATCTAGTGTGTCAAGAAGGGTTTGGTAGTTCTTTTCAGAAGTAAAGTCACGCATTAGTAATTCATAAATGACTAGATCTTCTTTTAATGGTGCTGTAAATTCATTTTCCCATGCATATCCTTCAGATTCTGTTTTTAGTAAAGATGCATATCCATTTGTTTTACCAGTAGGGTATGGATGTAAATTAGGGTAAGTTGTTTCATCTATCCATTGATCATTATTTGGATCAAGAACCAATTCACTGAAAGGGTCAGCTACTATAATATTTCCGTCTACCAGATATTGAAAGGCATAGTTCTTATCAGCGTCCAACCCAATTATATCAATCCAGAAACTTTGACCATCAGGTGATCTTCTCATGAAATATTCTGGATCCACTTCCCAGTTGTTGAAGTCACCTAATATGTAAGCATTAGATTTGTTTGGAGCGAATAAGACTAATCTATAGTCTGTTTCATTGATTTTATTGATTCCTAGCTCGGTATCTACAGGATAAGCTTCTGTAATTACATCAGGATTTACAATTAAAGAAAAAGACGCTTCTTGTATTTCTCCATCCTTTTCTGCTGAAATTTCTATAACGTGTTTATTGTTATCAGGAACTACATATTCATAATCTACATTGTTAGTTAATTCTTGGAAAAATACGGTGCCGTTATCTTTCATGATTATATCTGCATCTTGAGAAACGGCAAACTTAATATTCACCGATTCGCCTACATTTACGATCAAGGAATTTTGAGTAGGTGCTAATAGCTGTGCTGTGAATTCAGAAGACTCATTATAATTGAGATAAATATCACCAAGAGTAGCTGTTTTACCTTCTTTAGATCCATCTTGATTTCTGAATACAAATGCGAGTTGTTCTATTTCTGTTGTAGTTGGCACATCATAGAAGTCATTAATCACAAATGATATTTCATGCAAATTATTTCCAATGTTAGTCATTTTTACTCTAGAATCATCTGTGCCCCAATTGCCTATTACAAATTTCCAGTCAGATGGAGAATTAGACTCACTTGTAATAAGTCCTGTGTGCATGTAGATTTGAGTTACATTATTTAATCCTCCATTTCCTAGTGTAGCGTCGTAGGTGATTGTAACCACTTCATCTCGCTTTGGAAATGCTGGATCTAGAGAAACTATTTGAGCGGTAACTGAAATGGAAAAGCAAATATATAGTAGGGCATAAAATAATGATTTCATAGGCTTTGTTTCTTATATGATAGCAAGTTATGTATAATGTGTCATATTAACACGAAGCCGGTTGATTTATTAATATTTGATCTATATGAAATTTAAATTTCATGTTGACGATGACTTTAATTGCATAAGACTATCTGTCCTGAGAAATATTTCATTCGTCTATATTTATTATCGTAATGCATGATTGTTAATATAAAATCTTTAATTTTCAATTTCCAAATCTATAGAACATGTACGAAGAATTAAGAGAAAAGGCTGTCATAGAACTTGAGAGGAAAAGAAAGAAAAGAAAAGATATTCATTTAGTAGGATTGGTTTTTACTATGGTTTCAATCATCCTTTTTATCATTAGCACAAGGGTTTACGGAAATGCTGCATTTTGGATCAAGTTTCCAATCATTATTCTAGCATTAACCTATGGAATTGTATATACCTCAGAGTATGGATTACCATTTTCAGGTGACGATGACGGTCTAAGTGATGAAGAAATCGAAAGAGAGATAGTGGAAATATATAGGAAAAGTAACTTGAATAAATTATCAAGTAATGCTACTGATGAGAAGTTAGAACTAAAAGAAATTGAAGAATTAAAAGAAAAATATGAAGGAGGCACAGACTACGTATAAGCCTTCATCTATTTCCTTGTTTCGGACTTATAATTTGTAAAAGTGTTTTATAACTACTTTATCTTCTAATTGAATTTTCAGAACCAATTCTTGGGAGATAATGCCTGATAAATCTATTTCAACCTTATTGTCCATCGTTTTAAATGTCTTGATCAATTGTCCCGATATAGAAAATAGGCTTATTTTATTAATAGTGACCGCTGAGTTGACATATATAACATCATAAGATGGGTTAGAGAAGATATCAATTGCTACCTCATGATTAGACTCAGATGTGCTTTTTACGCATGCTAAACAATTACTTCCTCCGCAATCAATTCCTGTCTCATCACCATTTTGTATATGATCGTTACATGATCAATCTGTTCTTCTAATATCTGCTTCTGTTTCTAATTCAGCTTTGATTAATAACTCTTCAGGAGTGAGCGAAGTGAGTAAAAGGTTATTGAATTCTAACGAATCTTCCTGCAAGTCAAAGAATTCTTGTATTCCATTTTGATAGTCAATGAGTTTATATCTTTGATTTCGGATGGCAAATGTAGGTGTATTCCCTTCTTCAAAATCAGTGTAATTATAAGATCTTGTATCACCAGATTCTCCTTTAAGAAGGTGGGCAAAACTTAGGCTATTATGGATACCTCCTGGAAGATCAGCTCCAGCGATATTTAAAATCGTGGCATATATATCATTGATATGAACCAAAGCTGATTCTCTTTCTCCTTGACGTGTCACTCCTGCGCCTGCAACTATCATAGGTACACTTATTCCGCCTTGGTATAAAGTAGCCTTGCCATGGCCATCAGGGTAGTCTTGGATTAAACTTACTGGAGTTCCATTATCTCCTATGAAAATGAAGATTGTATTGTCTTTTACAGTTTGAGGAATGGTATTTAGTAATCTATTTAATTCATGATCTATAGCTTCTACCATAGCTACAAATTTACGTTTGTTATTTATTGGGTTATTAACGGTATAAAGACCATCAGGTGGAACATGGAACGGCGAATGTGGTGCGGCATGAGCAAACCAACAAAACCAAGGTTGATTTTGATCTTCGATCCATTCTATTGCGCGATCAGTTAGATATTGAGTGACATATGTATTTTCGGTTGTAGTATTACCATCTTCAGTTTTTTTGCCATGCGTAATAATCTTCGACAGACGCATCTAATAGTCCCGTGTAATAATCAACATTATGCTCTGAAGGATGCAATGGATTTGTTGGCTGGGAGATGTGCCATTTGCCGATAACTGCGTCAGAATATGCATTGCCTGTTAGCTCTTCTAATGCAGTAAAGATTGATTTATGTTCCAAATCAAGATTTCCGGGAGGTGATAAAACACCCGTTTTTATTCCATGCTTTTCGCTCATTATCGTTGCTCGGGAGGAGGTACACATTGGAGTGGAAAAACTATTTTCGAACGTGATTCCTTTAGCTCTTATATTATCCAATGTCGGAGTATTCGGTATAAGGTCACTGTCATGGTAATCCTTAAAATAATCAACTCCTAAATCATCTGCAATCATGAAAATAATGTTAGGATAGTCAGGATCTGTTTGCGCCACTAAAGAATGAGTAACTGATATTTTTAGAATAAATATTATAGCAATCAGAAATGAATTGTGTTGCATTTATATTTTTTCGAAAATATAACCATTTTTATATTTGTACTGTATGAAATGTATTTGGCCCAATATCGTAATAAAAGTTTAATCCAAATTGTATTTTATCAAAATCGGAAGATGATCACTAGATTTGCTTTATGTTAGTTTCTTTAACTAATAATATTCATATGGCGAGAGAGAAAATGATCATTTGTTGGTCTGATGACTCCCAATAAATAACTTCATATATATAACCTATAATATTGGAGTCATGACTTATATTAACTTGTTTGAATTTATCGACATTAGTTTACAAATTCTCACTTTTCAGTGTATTTATGTAGCCCTCAAGAATAACATGATCTATGTCTTTTATTCTGTAAGTCTAGGATTATTGCATCTAACTGAGCCATTCTTTTATCCCGGCTCATAATTATAGTTTCCATATGGTGGATAGAATATATATTAATAATACAGTGAGTAGCATTTCTAATTCTTCCATTTTGCTTCTTATGTGGGAGTATTAATTTATTTTCTTCTGTGATTTTATTTTTTGAAAGTATAGCATTACTGAATTCACTATTGCTTGATTTGTTAGCGGAAATAGTGTAGTACAAATAATTTAGTCCAAATTGATTTGCAATTTTAATTACTGATTTGGAGTTCGCTTCTTGCAGTAAGAGAATATCCATATGAGTAAAAGATGAATCACCTAATAATTCAGATATAGCCAAATCAATTCTTCAACGACTTTTCAATATTAAAACTAATCACTGTAAGTTGAATATCTGTAATTGCTCCGGGGGCAATAGTATTGTCAATGAATTTTGGCGAATCAACATCTGGGTAAACCTGAATTGTACCACAAAATAGGAAAGAAGTATTATCAAAAATACAATAGATTCTATTCTCTTGCATCCAAAGAATTCTATCATTACTTAAAATTTCTGAACTTCACAATCTGCTAGGTTGATATCATCAATACCAATCTGAGAGAAATTTGTATTGTTTTGGAATTTACTCTTATTAAATTTGATATTTTGAAAAGGGCCAGTTATTAATTGATTAAAATTATTTGATTTTTCACCAATATATCTGTTGTTATTTACGATTACATTCTTGAATTCTATCGAATTTTCTGTTCCTAGAAAACTAAAACAACCGAAAGCACACTCATTGTTATTGAAAATTGAATTCACAAACTGTAATGATTTACCTTGGTAGATTTCCATGATTTGACTATGAGATTTCGAAATACTACAGTCTGCGAAAGTAATAAATTTCGAATCGTTGATTTTTAGACCTGATTTGCTATTATTACCTAGCATGCAATTTGAAAAATTTACTGTACTTGACCTGGAAACATACAATGATGGCACAATAGAAGGAGCTTTGCTAGATAATTTGTGACCAAGAGTTAAGTTTTTGAACTCACACTGATAAATATTGAGAATAAATAGAGGGATTGCTTTTGGGTTTTTTGATAATATTTCACTCCCGTTTCCTATAATACTGAAGTTCGTCATTCCAGTAATAAATACTTGTCCACCTACAGAACGCGTATCCACAACATTTTTGTCTACTATTTCTTTTTTATCTTTAGAAATGTAGTAAACTAAATTTTCAGGTAACTCGTACTTGCCTTTCTTTAATCTAAGTGCAGTATTATGGTTTGCTTTGGATACTATTTCAGCTATCGAATTAATGTCTATTGTGTCAGCTTCAGTCACCTTGATTGAAGAGATTGGTTTGTCGGCCATCTTAAAATCGGGACCATCGTCACTTTCGGTAGAGCTCTTTTCTCTTTTTATTGGTTTCGCATCTGATTTAATATCCGATTTACAAGAAATAATAATAATAATAAATGCTGTAAGTAAAAAATAAAATTTAGAATTCATGGTCGTATTTTAGAATGTAAAACTATTAATATCTTGATTCATAAACGATTTTTTAATCTACTTCATTTGCAAAAGACATGAAGAAACTAATTTATTATGGAGTTTGATGACTTGGGCATTGCGCTGACTGCGCCTTTGGCCTTGGTTATCATATATAAACATATATAGATTAATTATGATAAATAAATCTATATGTGTTATCTATCACACAATCAGTTGGTTATATTAATGAAATGTGATTTTGTAAATGATTGTGTAAAGCTTGTTTCAAACTTCTTGGATAAAAACGTTGAGAAATAAAGGATTTATGTATTTTTGCACAAATTTTGAAAAAGCATACAATGGCAAAGAACAAACAATACTTAAGAAATAAAGGTGGAAATGATGGATATAGAGGAAATCCAAATGCAGATGGTCAGAACCAAGATCAAGATGACGACGAAACATTGGTTGACATTGTTGAGGTAAAAGAACATGCTCAAGATTTCTTCGAAAAAAATCAAAATTCAGTAATTGGATTTCTTGCCGTTGCAGTTTTATTAGCGGGTGCTTTCTTAGCATATAAATATGGATACCAAGCTCCAAGAGAATCTGCAAGTATGGAAGCTATCCATAAAGCGGAATATCAATTTAAGCAAGATTCATTTGCATTGGCATTATCTAATCCTGGTGAGGGATATGAGGGTTTCTTAGAAATTATCGATACCTATAGTGGTACGCAAGTTGCAAACCTTGCTAACTATTATGCAGGTATCTCTTACCTTAACTTAGGTAACTACGATGTAGCTATAGAATATTTAAATGATTATAATGCAGATGATGATATAACACCACTGACTAAGAATGGTGCACTCGGAGATGCAAATGCTGAACTAGGAAATATGGATGCTGCAAAAGCTAGCTACCAGAAAGCTGTAAATAGCGATAATGCATTCTTGACACCATACTACTTAAATAAATTAGCTGTTTTGAGTATGAATCTGAATGATAACGGTACAGCATTATCTTCTTTTGAAAGAATACAAAAAGACTATCCTCAATCAGCTGAGGCTAAAGATGCAGCAAAATACATTCCATTGCTAGGAAAGTAAGTTGTATTAAATAAAATTTAAAGAAAAGCCTTTCGATTGATTTCGGAAGGCTTTTTTTAATGGGTAATTTGCACGATATGTATTTAAAGTAGCACAATAACACCTTTATAATTATGAAGAAGGACTCAATAAATAGAAAATCAACACCAAAAGTTGTGGATGGGAATGTCTTGCGGAAAAATAACATCATAAATACTTCCAATTATTGGAATACTTCTCAAAGTGAAATTCAAATTGATGAAGAAAAGCCAGGTAAAGGATTTAAGCACTTTTTAAAGAAGAGGGATATTAAAGACTTTATTGATATTATCCCTAATTGGAGTGTATATTCAGATGGTCTTGATGCTATTGTTCTAGAAAGTGGTGATTATAATCATGATGGAGTTTATTATTATACTGGAGTAATTTGTATTTCAGCATGGACTAAAGAAATGGATGTTCTTTTTAATCAGAATTATTATCTCCAACATAAAAACATATTTGATAAACTTAGAATTAAATCAATTAAGCGCAATGGGGAATATTTTTGTGAATTCAATGTTGATCAAATAAAAGCATTTCAGCTTTTGCATATATTTTTACATGAATTAGGGCATCACTATGATAGAATGAAAACTAAAACAAAACATAGCACTGCAAGAGGTGAAAATTTTGCAGAGAATTTTGCGTTTGAACATGAAGCTCTAATGTGGAATAAGTATGAAGAAACTTTTAAAATTGTCTTTTAATACATGAATAAAGTGACATAGAAAAGTACCAGATCGATATTTCGATTAGGTGCTTTGTTTTTTTAGAGCAGTCTTTATGTTTTATGACCCATAAACAGCTGATACATAAGGCCCACTCATAAATGATTCAGGATCTATTTGCGACTGGAGTATAGTACCTTTCCAGTCTTTTTCCATCATCATACGAGCTATTTCACAAAGAGGTGCAGCGGTTGTGGATTGAATAGCCCTCAAGTATTTGTTTCCGACTTTCGAAGGTGATACTTCATATGCCTTTTCGATCTTTCTTAATCTTCCGTTGCTGTCTTTTCCCTGAACAGAAGCATATACAACAACTAAGTCATTCTCTATATTAGGAATTTGATCAAGCATCGTTTTTTCTAATACCTTGATTCTGTTTTCTCCTTCTGGAATGCCTTTTAGTAAATCATCAACCCATTGATAGTGACCAGGTAGTCTTAAAGTCTTGTAGTCTAGGTCTTTGATCTTACCTTCGTAGGCTGCTGGTAGGTCCGCAGCTCCACCAGAAGTAAAGTTATCTTCGTATTCTTTACCGTTTATGAAAAGTGTTTCTCTTCCTGACAATGCAGGGATACTGATCGTTTTATAGTTGTTTACAACGACAGCATCCTTGAGGTACTCAGTAGCAACTCCGATCGGACTCCAAGTAAATGCATAGAAGTGAGGTGCAGTGGCATGTGGTGTAACTGCACCAACTTTCATAGTCATACTATCAAGATGGTCATTGTTATAGTCCGCTTTAAACTTATCGTAAAGTTGCACAGCAAGTATATTAATAAAACCAGGGGCAAGGCCAGTTTGTAGTACAAAAGCGGTCTCAGCTCCTTTACTCATTTCCGTGATTTGATTTGTCTCAGCTACATATTCTGTAAGATTTGCATAGTGGCAATTATTATCTAGAGCCAATTTCGCCATCCTTGGTGCTTGACTGCCTGGAAGACAGTCGAGGATTACATCACATTCCTTTAGAGCTTTATTCAAAGCTTCATTACTCTCTCTCATAGGCATCAGTACCGTATGTATCTTTGCCGAATGGCTACATCCATCGATAACAAATTGCATAGATGTCTCCAGTGCTGGCTCACTAATATCTCCTAAATATATTGTTGGTTCCATTACATCTTTGTATTCAGATAGGATCAGAGCCGTGGCTTGACCAATTCCTCCTGCACCTGCTATGAATATATTTGCTTTAGTCATTTGTACTATTTTAGTATTAGTTGTTATTTAGTTAATGGTTCAAAACAAAAGTATTTATAATGTTCTAAATATAAAAAGAACTTTGTCTTATGTCCTTTTAAGGTTTCTGAAGAAATATAGTTGGCAATCAATAGTGGTTTTTAAAAAGACTTTAAAGTTTTAACTTTTTACGTAAACGGCCACGCATATACCTGAAGTTATGGTGAATTTATCGTCATCAAGTGAGACATTAAATACATCTATTTTTGCACGACATTCATCAAAGATTATATCCATATCCTCAATAGTAAACTGGTCCTCAGTGATGCCAACCTTTATGGTAGTTGAATCAACAAAATATACTTTAAGACCATTTTCTAATTCACAGTTTTCTTCTTCAGGTATTCTAGAGTATTTACTTACCCAGTCGGCTTGAACGCATCCAGGTCCTCCGCAACTTGTAAGCATGATGATAACGAAAATTGTGAATATTACTAGAAATAGATTTTTTATAAATGATTTATAAGTTATATCAAATTAATAATTAACAAAGATATCTATTGGCAATACAATTATATGACCTAACATCATCTTTATTCGTTTAGAAAATTGACTTGCAAATAACTTGAAGAGGTGAGTGTATACGATAGCTTAAGTCATATTATTGCATAACGCAATATGTAACTCATTAATAATGTGTTAAAAATAAGTTGCTTTTTATTATAATATTTAAAAAGTGCTTGTATATTTGCATCACGATCGTTTCCCAAAAGCGTTCGTGAATATCTCAAAAATTATTTACAGGACTCAAAACCCGATTTCCCATGGCGAAGCCCAAGGCAATAAAGTCGACTGCCAAAAAAACATCTGGCATTAATCTAAAGGACGAAAGAATTCCTAAAGTTTTTGGTGTGATTTCCATTATGTTGGCTATCTATCTTGCCGTAGCATTTGTTTCATATTTATATACATGGAAAATTGATCAAGACAAAGTGCTTACTTTTAGTTGGGAAGTTTTAATCCAAAAAGACTTAACTGTTGAGAATTGGCTAGGGAGACTTGGCGCATTGGTTTCCAATGCATTCTTCTATTGGGGATTTGGTTTGCCTTCAACTGCGATCATTGTTCTTCTGTCAAAACTTGGTATTGATTTACTAAGAAAGAAACCGCTCACTGAATTTTGGGATCTTGCAAGAAATGTACTTGTATTTATGGCATTTACTTCTATTTGCTTAGAATTCATATTTAGAAGTAGTGATTTTACATGGGGAGGTGCTTTCGGACAGAGTAGCTATATTTGGTTGAGTAACTTTATAGGTCAGATCGGCTTGTTTTTACTTTTAGTATTTACAATGTTTACCTACTTAATCTGGAAATTTAATCCAAATCTCGAAAACTTAGAATTTTCTACACCTCTTGGCAATCTTAAAATGCCATCATTGGACTTCCTAACCAACTTTAACTTGGATAGCGATCTTGATGGGGTAGAGGACGACAACAATAAAACAAGAAATATTTTTAAAAAGAAAGCTGCGACTGCAAAAGTCCCTGAGAATGACGATACGTCGTACGTAGCCTTACGACCATCCGGGCAGGCACTAGAGGCCATTCCAAAAACCTCGGATTTAAGTGGAAAAGAGGGAGGTTCAACTACAGATATGGAGTTTGAACTTCCCGAAACACTTGGTAAAAAAAGACCAAAAGTAGCAACTTCTGCTAAGACTGATCTGCAAATGGAAGTGAATATTCCACAAGGTGCTTCACCTGAACAAGAAGATCCAAGATCGATGCACCCGTTTGATGAAGTGGCGGTGCCTAAGTTTCAGGAAACGACTGTGCCAGAGCAAATGATCGTGGATAAGGAAGCAGCCACGGATTCAATAGAGCCTTACGATCCTACTAAGGATCTATCTAACTACGAATATCCAAAGCTTGAATATTTAGAAGAGTATGGAGACCAAGAAGGTGTAATAGATAGAGCTGAGTTAGAGGGAAATAAGAATCAGATTATTGAGACTCTGCTTAATTATAAGATTGAGATCACGAAGATCAGAGCGACGATCGGACCTACTGTAACATTGTATGAAATCGTGCCTGCACCAGGTGTTAAGATTAGTAAAATTAAGAACCTTGAAGATGATATTGCATTAAGTTTAGCGGCTTTGGGTATCAGAATTATAGCGCCGATTCCTGGAAAAGGAACCATTGGTATAGAAGTGCCTAATAAGAAAAGTCAGATAGTATCACTAAGAGAAATGTTGGAGTCTGACAAGTTCCAAAATAGTAAGATGGCATTACCTATCGCATTAGGTAAGACAATATCGAATGAAGTATTCATTGCAGATCTTGCCAAAATGCCTCACTTACTGATAGCGGGTGCAACTGGTCAAGGTAAATCTGTGGGTATCAATACTATTCTTTGTTCATTATTATATAAGAAGCACCCTTCTCAATTGAAGTTAATCTTAGTCGATCCTAAGAAAGTGGAACTGTTTCCATATAACAGTATTGATAAGCACTTCTTGGGTATGTTGCCAGATCAGGTAGAGCCAATCATTACAGATACAAGTAAGGTAGTAGAAACGGTAAATTCTCTATGTATTGAGATGGATGAACGCTATGATCTATTGAAGAAAGCAAGAGCTAGAAATATCAAGGAGTATAATGAGAAGTTTACTTCTAGAAGATTAAACCCAGAGAATGGACATAAATACTTGCCATATATAGTTTTAGTGATAGATGAGTTCGCTGATTTGATCATGACCGCTGGTAAAGAAATTGAAATGCCTATTGCTAGATTAGCACAGTTAGCAAGAGCAATTGGGATTCATTTAGTAGTTGCGACGCAAAGGCCATCTGTTAATATCATAACAGGTATCATCAAGGCTAACTTCCCAGCTAGATTAGCATTCAAAGTTACATCGAAGATAGACAGTAGAACAATACTTGATTCAGGTGGGGCAGATCAATTAATTGGTAGAGGAGATATGTTATTGAATGTAGGTAGTAATATTGTGAGGCTTCAATGTGCATTCGTTGATACTCCGGAAGTAGAGAGAGTGATTGATCACATTTCTGATCAGCAAGGATATCCAACTCCATTCTACTTGCCAGAATTCAAAGGTGAAGAAGAGCTTGGAGAAGGAGGGTCAAAACTTAAATTCAGTGATCTAGATTCTAAATTTGAAGAGGCAGCAAGATTAGTAGTTGGAAGTCAGAACGGATCAACTTCAAGCATCCAAAGAACTATGCAACTTGGATATAACAGAGCTGGTCGTATCATGGATCAAATGGAAAAATTGGGAATCGTTGGTCCAGCGAGAGGAAGTAAACCAAGAGAAGTGTCTTTCTACAGTATGGAAGAGTTTGATAACTACTGGGAGAATCTAAAAAAAAATAGCTAATCAGTTTCGATTGGTTTAAAATATATTAAGACTTAAGCTCACTCGCATTATTGCAAGCGGGCTTTTTTCTTTTAAAACTATGGCCAATGTCTTACGGCAATTTATTGGCGTACCCTTATAATGTTTCGCAGAAACGCAAATTAAACTGACTTATGCGCGATTTCAATGAAAGAGACTAAAGCCCCGAAAACTAAGAAGTGTTTCAATCATAATTTCAAAAACCGGTGCAGATAGCTACCATTCTCAGAAGTCACTTTAACAAAATATAAACCGTTTTTATACGACTCTAAATTCAACTTATATTCTTGTGCTTTCAGTGATATGATATTACCAATCAATTGTCCTTCTGTGTTATAGATATTAATCGACACTATTAACTGCGAACTCTTAACTGTAACAAATTCCGTAGCTGGATTAGGAAATAACTTACTTTCTAGAAAATCTTCCTCTTCTGTATAAGTCAAGCAATCTGGTAATGGCAATACATTCATATTAAGTTCAATAAGAGTATCACATCCATCATCATTTTCTATGATTATATTATAGACTCCAGGAGTATTAAATCCAAATAAGTCATCGCCTTCACAAATCGTTGTATCTATTGTGAATGAAGGAAGTGGTGTCACATCAAGAGATAATATGGTAATCAAACTATCACATCCAGCACCGCTCACTAAGGTATCTTGATAATCACCTGATTCTGAGTAATCTCCATATGTTTCACCTATGCAAATAGTTACATTTTGTATTTCAAGCATTGTCGTTACAATATTCAATCTAAGGTCTCTTATTGAATCACATCCAGAAGCTGCCACTAATGTATCGATATGTTTTCCTGGTTGATTATAACCAAACACTGTTGTACCAATACATACTAAAGTGTCAATCCTGAAATATGATCTTAGTGTAACGGATAGGTCTATTGCTCTTACTGAATCACATCCCAAATCGGTGATCAATGTGTCCACAAAAATCCCGGACTCAGTATACCCCAAATAATTATCTCCTTCACAAATGGTATCTGTAAGATCAATGAATAACATAGGTTTTACAATCAGATCTATTATGCGAAGAGAATCACATTCATAGGCTGTCTTAAGCGTATCAATAAATAAACCCGTTACATTATACCCTGCGAAGAACTCATCATTGCAGATTGTTAGTTTGATGGATTCAGAGACTAAGTTGTCCGTTATAATTATTGTTCTTATAGAATCACATCCAGTAGTTAATGAGGGAAAGGTATCTAAGTATTTGCCTGATGCATTATATCCTTCAACAGTAAAGTTATTGCATATATTGTATTTAAGTTCTCCTCTTTGGTATGGGATTATTGATTGCGTAATCAATCTTATAGAATCACATCCAATATGAGATATCAATGTATCAATGAAAACTCCAGCACTATCATATCCTTCAAAATTTGTTCCTTCGCATATGATAGACGCTACTGATTCAAAAACTGGAGGGATTACATTCAGCGTAAGTGTCCTGATAGAATCGCACCCAGTTGTAAAAGTAAACAGTGTATCTATATATACTCCTTGTTCAGTGTATGATTCAAATGATTCTCCTTCACATATTTGGATGCTTACATTGCCAATAAGTGGTTCTATGATTTCTAAATCAATAGTCCTGATAGAGTCACATCCATAGATAGTTTGAAGCGTGTCTATGTAGTTTCCAGATTCTGAATATCCAGCAATAGAATCTCCTAGGCAAAGTAAACTACTGATAGAAACAAATGCTGGTTGTTGTAACACGACTGCTAAATTGACTATTGAGTCGCAGCCATGTCTAGTAGAAAGTGAGTCTATATAGTTTCCTGCTGTTGTGTGTCCGTTTATTTCCTCTCCTATGCATAGATTAACCAATGTATCTATGTCAAATATGGATCTAACGATAAGGTTTAATATTCTTAAAGTATCACATTCTGAATCTGAAGGTAGCTCATCATAGTATATGCCAGTTTCTGTATAGCCGAATACTTGATTTCCTTGACATATCGTGTCAAAAAACATGATGGTATCCCTGGGGATTATAAAAAGGTTAAGTCTCCTGATAGAATCACAACCTGTATTGATGTTAATCAATGTATCAAAGAAAATGCCTGTACTATCATATCCGGCTACATTCATTCCATCACAAATGGTAGAATCGATAACTGTAAAAATGGTTTCTATAACATCTAAGTCTATGAATATAACTGAATCACATCCATTTTGTGCGATTAAAGTATCCACATAATTGCCTGGCTGAGTATATATTCCTAGTGAATCTCCTTCGCATATTGTGAAATTTACAAACGTTTGCGAATTGCTTAATACTTCAAGAGATAAGATACGTATAGAATCACATCCGTTTATGTTGCTCAATGTATCTGTGTAAATTCCTGGTTCTGTATATCCTAGATAATTAGATCCATCACAGATAGTATCTGTGACGGATGTTATCGTAATCTCAATAACACAAAGATCAAGTATTCTGATAGAATCACAGCCTTTTATATTCGTAAGGGTATCTGTATAAACACCAGATTCTGAATACCCATAAATAGCATCGCCAGCACAAATTATCTCAACTAAAGAAGTGCTGTCAATGCCTAAAATTGTAAGGTTGATACTTTGAATAGAATCACAGCCATTTATCGTTGTAAAATTGACTACCCATGCACCGGTTTCGAAAAATCCAGAAAAAGTATCTCCGAGGCATATAGTAGCATTGGTATCTATTGCATAACTAGGATTCACTATGAGGTCAAGTGTTCGAATCGAATCGCATCCACCTATTGCAGTTAAAGTGTCTATATAAGTACCTGTTGTAAAGTAATCTTCAAAATTTTGGCCTTGACAAATGATGATAGTAGTATCCACAGCAAAGGAGTCTACTACTAGTAGATCTAGAATTCTCACAGAGTCACATCCAATAGTCGTAAATAATGTGTCAATGTAGGTTCCTGTGGTATCATACCCTTCATAAGATAGACCATTACAAATGATAACCAACGTATCAGTCACAATAGAGTCTTGTACGGTAAGATCCAATATTCTTAAGGAGTCACATCCAGTGAAAGTCAAAAAAGTGTCGACATATATTCCTGTTTCGGTATATCCAAGAATGGTATCTCCGCCGCAGACTTTACTAGTAATAAACCCTGTATCGACAAGGATGACAAAAAGGCTAAGGTTTACTAAGCTATCATTAGGTGTTTCTACCGAAAAAGAATCAATATACATTCCTGTTTCGGTATGACCGTTAATAGTGTCGCCTTGGCATGCGGTTATAGATATATCTATGGTAGTGGTATCAAGAACACTATATGACAGATTAATGTTATGCGTATTAGTATATTTGTCAGTCGTATAGGACGAATAAAACAATGTTGCAATCGCTGATAGAAGTGCGACAAATAATGTCAGGTTGG
>JBLHWH010000042.1:0-36406 GCA_047628935.1 Halioglobus sp.
GTTAAAGACAAAAATAGCCTAGGCAAAAGAAGGTTTATGGCGGCATTATCGGAACCCTATTTAGATAATATTTTAAAAATAAATTTCTAAGTGCGTTTGCCCTGATTAATACTGGACAATTCGATATTAATAACCAAGAATACATATTTCATTATGATAATCAATTCATAACCACTGGCAAGGATGACTCCAAACTTAGCTATAAGAAAGCCAAAGGTTATTTCCCAGGAATCGCATCAATAAATAATGCACCTGTCTACGTAGAAAATAGAAATGGCAATTTTAATGTCATATACAAACAGGATCAAACATTGGTTCGAGCCTACAAAATCTTAAGCGATCTAGACATCAAGGTGAAACATAACTGAATGGATTGTGGTTCTTTTATCCACGAGGTAGTCGTGGTTGTAGAATCGAACTCCGATTTCTTTTATATAAGAGCACAGGGCTGCGGAAATCTGTTCGAGCAACATAAGAAAGCAATCGAATGGAAGAATGTGAAAATTAACAACAAAAAGTATGAAATAGCGTCTATTAATTATTCACCTTTTGGAAAAAAGAGTGACAAAGAATACCGTTACGTGATATCAAGAGAACCAAGACCCGATGGACAGACTGACATATTTACAAACGCCAATTATACTTATCGAGCTATCATGACTAGTAATACGAAGAAGAGTGATATCAATGTTATATCATTTTATAATCAAAGAGGAGACAGCGAACGCGTATTCGATGAGATGAACAATGATTTTTTGTGGAATAAAATGCCCTTTTCTTTTTTAGAGGAAGACACTGTGTTTCTTATACTCATGGCTATGTGTAGGAATTTATATCATTTCTTACTAGAATCAATTAGTAAAAAACTAGATTTCGTAAAATCCAACTTTCGAATCAAGAAATTCATCTTCATATTTATGATCGTTCTAACTAAATGGATAAAACAAGCAAGGTCTAAGGTTTTAAAGCTATTTTCCAAAATGCAATACCACGAATTAATATCGAATTCAGATTGTCATCAATCGCTAAAAGAATAATTAAGTCCAACTTATAAATGTAATTATCTGATTATCAGAAATTAATTGATATTCTGAGTGGTTTCATAATAAAACTGTTAGTTTCTCTGAGCCAAACAATCCTTCTTAGCACAACGGGTTAATAATATCAGCATTAACAGAAATTCCGACCTTTCAACTGAAGAGTTACCGCCAAAATAGTAGTAAATATTAATCTTGAGTATCCTAAATTTAACCTTGTGGATTTAAGGTATTAATTAAATTTTATAGTTAATTAATATTTATGCGTGCGTTCCTTCTTCAAGAAAGCCACAATTATCTGCCTTGAACTCCAACTAATGCTCTATTGTATCTTGGAAATATACCAAGCCAGATGTGATATAATACATTAGAATTACTTGCTTTTTTATAGATTAAAGCTAAAATAAATAGATCTCCATAACTATTGAGGGCCATTGTATATCAATAAGCTTATTCCGAATACCATCAAGTCTTCATTAAAATCAGATGCGGGTAATTGACTATCTGGAAACAATGCTAATTCTACATTATAAACATTGTAGGGTTGCCAATTGATTGATACAAATGGACGAAATGAAAAAGCATTCTGGAGTGATGTGAATTCAAAAATGAGATTAAATCTACTATTTAGTGCACGTTGCTTTAGTATTTCGATATTATCAGAATTGAGATTGGGTTTATTTTTGTAAGTTAATTGTTGATAACCTATTGTAGCCCCAAATCCATAAGATTCGAAAAGACTTTCTAATCCTATGTACAAGCTATTAAGTGAACTTTTCCATTCGGTCTCTATTAGTTCGCTAGATAAAGAAAATAAACCTGTCACTTCGGATTTGCCTTTGGCAGAAGATATACCAAAATCAAAACCTAAGTTCTCGTTAAATTTATATCTAGTACCAATTTCAATACCATGGTATATTCTTATAGGTTTTAGAACTTGGCTTTTATTTGGAAAATTTGCGCTATATCTATTGATTATATCTGCGGTTTTTTCAAGATTAGCATAATTACCATTATATCCTACTTTGATATTGAACTGAGCATAGGCCGAAAATACTGTGCATAAAAGCGCAGAACATATTAATGTCCTAATGGGTTGAATCGACATTACAAGGTGTTTTGGTTTGTTATAATACTATGTAAAGATAGTATATTAGTATATAATTTCCTCATAAGTATGTATATACGCCAATTTGTATATTGTCATTTTAGCTACGGTAATACCAAACCTCTTATAGCAGTTCTTTCAGTTTTTCAAATGCATTGTCTAAGCCATTTGGGTTCTTGCCTCCAGCTGTAGCAAAGAATGGCTGACCTCCACCCCCTCCGCCTACTTCTTTGGCGAGTTCTCTTATGAGGTTTCCTGCATGTAATTTTTTAGATTTTGTCAATGATTCTGAAATCAGCAACATCAATTGTACTTTATCACCATCTACAAGCCCAAAAAGTACCACCGCTTCACCTAGATCATTTGCAATATTATGAGCTAAAGTTTTAGCTGTTTTATTATCTATTCCCTGTAGTTTTTGAATTACTAGTTTTATCCCGTTTATTTCAAGAGCGGCTTTAACAAGATCATCTTTCATGTCGCCAGCTTGTGAAGCCATCAGCGCTTCTATATCTTTGCGAAGAGCTTTGTTCTCATCTTGCAAATCCGTAACAGACTTATGAACATCTTTTGTCCCTTTAAATAAGTTTTTGATCCTTCCTAAAGTATCTACCTTATCATTAACAAAAGCCTCAGCACTATTTGCAGTTATTGCCTCTATCCTTCTTACCCCTGCGGAGACTCCGGCCTCACTAGTGACTTTTAAGAAGCCTATCTTTCCAGTACGATCTACGTGACATCCTCCACAAAGTTCTCTAGAGAAGGCTTTATCGAAAGTGATCATACGTACATAATTACCATACTTTTCACCAAATAGCATAGTAGCACCCGCATCTTTTGCTTCTTTTATTGATATGCTTCTATGTTCTTCAAGTGGTATATTTTCTCTTATCTTTTGATTGACGATTGTTTCTACTCTAGCAATTTCTTCGGCGGTCATTCTTTGGAAGTGAGAGAAATCAAATCTTAGGTATGCATCTTTTACCAGTGATCCTTTTTGCTGCACATGAGCACCAAGCACTTCGTTTAATGCTGCATGAAGTAAATGAGTGGCGGTGTGGTTATTTTCAATAAGATTTCTTTTATTGCTGTCAATTACGGCCTCTAATAATCCTTCCATTTGTGAAGGCAATTCATTTACATAGTGAATAATTAAATTATTTTCTTTTTTGGTGTCGATCACCTTTATTGTTTCTTCACCAATCTTCAAATATCCTGTATCTCCGACTTGGCCACCACCTTCTGCATAGAATGGAGTCTTGTTTAAGACCAATTGATAAATAGGTTTCCCTTTCTGACTAAGTGTTCGATGTTTAATAATCCGGGAATCAATCACATTATGATCATCATATCCCACAAATTCGACATCATTTTCATTTAAGATTGTAATCCAATCACCTGTTTCTGTTTTTGCATCAGCCCTAGCCCTTTCTTTTTGTTCCAAAAGCGCTTTTTCAAATCCTTTTTCATCTAGCGTCCAGCCCTTTTCTTGAGCAATCAACCTTGTAAGATCGATAGGGAAGCCGTACGTATCGTATAATTCGAAAGCTTGCCTTCCGTCTAGATTATTGTTTTCTACTTCAAGGGTATCTATTCTTTTTAGTCCACCAGCAAGAGTGCGAAGGAAAGATTTTTCTTCTTCAAGTATTACCTTACTCACGAATCCGTGTTGTGCTATTAGCTCGGGAAATACATTTTCAAACCTTTCAGCCAACATCAATACCATACTATGTAAAAATGGTTCTTTTATGTTTAATGCCGAATAATAATACCTTACAGCTCTTCTTAATATTCTACGGATAACATAACCGGCACCCGTATTACTAGGCAATACCCCATCTGCAATGGTAAAACTTACTGCCCTCAAGTGGTCTACCAAAACTCGCATAGCGATATCCGACATTGGAGCATTCACATATTTGCCATGATACTTTATACCAGATTTTTCTTCTACAAATGATATGAATGGAGAGAATACATCTGTATCATAATTTGAGTATTTACCCTGTATTGCCATACAAAGTCTTTCAAATCCCATTCCCGTATCGATATGCTTCTCAGGAAGATCATGTAAGGATCTATCAGCTTTTCTATTAAACTGAATAAAAACCAAATTCCATATCTCTATGACCATAGGGTTGTCCACATTAACTAACGTAGCTCCATCTACTTTTGCTCTATCTTCGTCAGACCTTAGATCAATATGAAGTTCAGAACATGGACCACATGGACCTACGTCACCCATTTCCCAAAAGTTATCTTCTTTGCCACAATACAGAATATGTTTTTTGGGAAGATGTGATTTCCAGATTGTAGCTGCTTCGTTATCTTTGGTTAGCCCTTCACTTTCATCACCTCCGAATACAGTAGCGTATATTCTATCTGGGTCTAATCCGTATTCCTTAGTCAATAATTCCCATGCCCAGTCGATTGCCTCCTTTTTGAAATAGTCACCAAATGACCAATTCCCTAGCATCTCAAACATAGTATGGTGATAAGAATCTCTTCCTACCTCTTCTAGGTCGTTATGTTTTCCAGATACTCTAAGACATTTTTGAGTATCGGCCATTCTTCTTACTTCAGGTATTTTGTCTCCTAAAAAGTAATCTTTAAACTGATTCATACCTGCATTCGTAAACATTAATGTGGGGTCATCTTTAATTACTAAAGGGGAGGATGGTACTATCTTATGGTTTTTTGATTCAAAGAAATCAAAGAACTTTTGTCTTATTTTATTAGCATTCATAACGCAAAAACTATGTTTCGACACTCAACTGGAATGTCAGTTTAATTAAAATAGAATAAGTAACGTATTTTACATATCATTTAAGGTCTATATATTCAGCTACTTAAGTATATAGAATAATTAGATATGTGTTTTTTAAATATTTTCGCCAGTAATTTTGCATTTCAAAAATGTTATACTACTTTTGATGACCCATATCCCCTGAGCATACGTACTCAACTGATGACTGCAAAAGTAGTCAAAAGGACGAAAATAAAGTGATGAAAAGAGAAAAATACGTATACAATGATCATACACTGCAATATGAGAAACTTAGGCTAACACCTGGTGAGAAGCTGACTCGTATTATTGGAATTACAGTTTTAGTAATAGTATGTTCTGCTGTAATTTTTGGTTTAGCATATAAGTACTTTCCAACTCCAAAGGAAAAGTCTCTCCAAAGAGAAAACCAACAAATGGTTTTTCATTTCGACAATCTAAAATCAGATTTTGGCCTGATCGCTGAAGACCTTAATCAACTTCAACGAAAAGATGCTGAAGTACATAGAATGATCTTCGGATTAGATCCTATCGATGATGCTGTATGGGATGGTGGTGTCGGTGGGCATAATAAATATGCCATGCTCGGTAACTTCGAAGATACTGGTGAAATGATCTCTGAGTCATTGGAGGACGTAGATAAGCTAAAGCGTAAAATAGAGCTCCAAAGAGAATCTCTAGATATGCTTTTTAAAATGGCTAGTGCAAAAGAGAAAAAATTAGCTTCAATACCATCTATCAAGCCAGTAGTTGAAGATAAGCTAAAAAGAAAGATGAAACACTTATCTGGATATGGAATCAGATTTCACCCAGTACATAAGGTGAAAAAATTCCATAAAGGAATTGACTTCACAGCTCCAAAAGGAACAGCTATACAAGCTACTGGAAATGGAACAATCATAAGAGTAGAAAAGAAAAAAAGAGGCTACGGTCATAATGTAGTTATCGATCATGGTTATGGATATACTACACTTTACGGACACATGAAGACAATAGATGTGAAAAAAGGAGAGAAAGTAGTAAAAGGACAAAAAATAGGAGAAATTGGTAGTACAGGAACCTCCACAGCTCCACATCTTCATTATGAAGTTAGAATCAATGGAAAAGCCGTTAATCCAATTGACTACTGCCTAGATGGACTGAGTCCGGCAGAATACAAAGAATTAGTATCTAAAGCAAGTGAAGAAAATCAATCATTTGATTAGTATATGAAGATAAAACATTGAACTATCCTATTAAAGACTGGCAATTTGATTGTTGGTCTTTTTTGTCACTATAGTATTATTGATTGGTTAATTTATGTTGTGAAATCACGATATTCCAAACTGACAGGTATTTGACAGACAGATGTTTATGTTTTTTTTTATCAATATATTTTAGAGTTTAAATAGTGAACCACTTAGATTTGTAGAATACTCATCTAATATTTTTGAAATGAAACTCCTATTTACACTTATCTTCTTTTGTTTTTCAATGTTGTCTTTTAGTCAGATTTCAAGTATAAACTTATTGCTTAATCATAATTGTGAGACGAACCTTTATGAGGTAAAGCTAAAAATACTTGAGGGTAGCGCTATGGGTGCTGGAGAGCGCAGTCAATTTAATTCCCAGATATCAATGGTAATACCTACGGGTTTGGATTTCGAGATAGTTGAACGTTTTAACCCCATTAAGAATAATCAAAATTATGACGGAACTGAACCTATGAATTGGGGCAAATTCACTCCAGTAATAAGTCCTCCAGAACAACCTGAGAATGACTTCTATTCCATATCTCCGCAATTATCACCTGCGAGTTTTTACAATAACTTGAGTGAAGGAGATGAAGTACTACTTTTTACTTGTGAGATTGGAGAAGACCCTGAGTATAACCCCTATATACGTATTTATGATAATGATAATGATCCAGCAATACAATCATCGGGCTCAGATTTTAGAAATGGATTCGCAATAGGGTCACCCATCCAAATATATAATACAAATGAATATGAATCATGCATTTCAAGTGCAGATGATCAGGAAATTAATCTGAAAGTTTATCCAAATCCATTTGTTGATCATTTAGTCATAGAGTCAGAGTTACCGATTATATCCTTAATGTTAACCGATTTAAAAGGGATGGTGCATTATTCAGGTTCTAGGTTGCATAAAGATAGGCTTATAGTAACTACGAGTGATCTAGTAAGTGGGATTTATACACTTATATATATAAGTAAAAAAGGAAGTAAGGTGGTTAAGCTACTGAAATTGTAAATGATGAAACGCTAGTTTAATTTGAAATAACTCATCCTATAAATGGAAACCAGTTCCTTTGAATACTTTAAAAGAGTGATATTCTTTTAAAACATTCTCAAAAAATATCACTCAAATCTGTTTTACTTTAAAGAGAACGCTTTTATTTTCTTCTCTTTAGTATCCTTATAATATATCATCTTTTCATATTCGTCAAAAATATATTTCGGTTCTTTTTCTGTCATAGTGATGTTGTATTTTTCTTCCCCAGTAAGCATATCGAAGAATATCAAGCCTCTATCTCCAGACTCTAATTTTGTAAATACATATGGAATTGCAAAAGAACCTCGGTTCGCATTTCGTTGACGTTTTGCAGCCATTTGCTCGGAGTAAGCATAATTATTATTTATGTCATCTACCATGCTACCTTTATGTAATACTTCACCGGTACTGGCGTTTGTGACTGTCATGACTTTTCCTGCATTTCCTGATGCTAAAGCCCCCACCGTTACTGCGGCACCAGCTAATTTCATAAAAGCTGAAGAGTTGTCAGATTTTTTATAATGATTGTTGTAAACTTGAGTACCGTCGAGTTTATAGTATGCTATACTATTCGACCCTTTAAGGTAAATTCCATTATCCAACATCGCAATTGATGGACTAAGTAAGTTGTGGTCAAAATCTTTAAATTTTACTTTCTCATTAAACATGAAAAGTTCGCCAGTATCTAGATTAATATATCCTGTTTTATTGTCATTGTAAATACTAAGATTGTTAGTATTTTCATTTAGCGCATAAGCGAATCCTGGCTTGAGGGTTAAATTTTTCTTCCATATTTTTTCTCCATCAACTGCATTTAGCATTGCCATTTTTGTATCCGTTATAATCAGGATTCTATCCCCTTGCAATATGTCAATGGAAGGTGGACTTATACTAGTACTGCTATAGCTCCATAATTCTTTTCCATTTTTGTTTATGGCCGCAGTTTCCATGTTTTGGTATGATCTATTTACATAGAGCACATAGTTATCTGTGTCAATAATGTCAGAAATTAGAAATGGAATTTTGTTTTTATACGGATAGACTAGATTGAAATCATTTAGATTAATTTCGTTCATGTATTTGGTTTGGATAAGTATTGTGCCATTCACCATGCTAAGTGATTTCACATTGTGTTCAAACGTTTTGTTTTTTATAATTTCAAGAGTAGTTTTGTCTAATTCTACAAGATCCTTTTTGATTCCGGCGAACAGTCTATTTTCAAAATTGTAGAAAAAAGTAGGCTCAGATTTCCATTTTCCTTCTATTTTTGGGGAGTTGCTTTTTGTGTCATAAATAGTATATTTCTTTTTGTCGAGTAATAACCAATCATTATTGTCAGCTCCAGCACTCAGAACTTCAAGATTTTTACTTTTATTTTTGGTTTCCCATAACAGGTCTCCGGTTTCTGCACTATATGCCTTTAGCATTTTATTATCCCAATGAATGATGAATGCAGATTTGTCTTCCGTCACTGACAGTAAATCATAAGAATCTTCTAGTTCGATTTGAGCTTGAATACTTCCATCATTTATATTTAAAATATGAAAAGCCTCTTTTCTGAAAATCAATAATTTTCCTGAGTCAGTGACTACGGGTTTTGGAGTATCATAAGTTCCGAGAATGCCATTGCCTTTTATTTTATCAGCTATTTTTGTACTCCATAGTTTATTTGTTTTTAAGTCTAGAACTTCTACTACATCCTTATTATCAGATTTTAAGTTGAAAATTAATTTTCCAGCGCCCAACAATTCGTCAATCCGTACTATGTATGTTTTCTCTGGATGGTAGCTTAATAGTTTTCCATCTCTACTGTCAATAATTGAATAATATTTTCCTGTGTTTTTCAAATATGGAAAATCAGACATCAAACTCAATTCATCTAAGTCTTTTATATCCTTAACTGTCCAGTTTAATTCTCCTGTTCTTGGTTGCAAAGAAATCAGGCTTGTTTCGTCAGAAAGTAGAATCATACCATCATCTGTTTGAATGATATTGGCATGTTTTCCAAGATTGTCAAAAGTCCATGCCACATCTTGAGCATAAGAGATTGAGGATAAAAGTATGCAAAGTGTAAATGGTAAAAATTTCATTTTTTATTAGTTTAGCAATTAGTGAAGCGTTAAAGATAGCTGATTATTTATTTTATTATGAATTAATATTTTGTGCTAAAGCTTACTGCTGTAAAGGTCGTCATTGGTATATTTATATCTTACTTATAAAAGTACACGATTATGTATAGATTACTCTTATTGATCAACGACACTTTTTATTATACGTTAATTTCATCCCAATCAAATGATTGTAATATATTATGCGTACGAATGAGGCATTTCTGAATTACTGAGTTTTATACCGATTAAGCACTAGCGGATTCTTTGAGTGATTTGGGTGTTAAGCGTATATACGCCAGGGTAGCTGATGGATCTGTAGATGCGATGATATGGACAGAATTGATAGATGAAACGATGGTTGGCATTTTTCAAAATGAAGAGATAGAAATATGGGCTTGGTCTTACAATTATTCTGAAAATGAAGACGCTGCAAGCCGAAGTATTATATATGGACGCACAAACTTGATATGACGACTTCGTCGTTGATGTAGAGAGACAGTTCGTCGGGAAGCCCGATGAAGCTGCTGCGTTTTTTGAATCATTTTATAATGCTCGACAGAAAGCAATTCTAGATGTTATTATAAGCGAGGACTTCCAAATATATTGTACTATTTGGGGCAACTCCAAAGACCAGGATTTTCCAATTTCTAGTATTGTTCCTTTTGTGGATTCATATATGCCACAGACCTATGTCGAAATCTGGGGGCAGTCATATATAGAAAACCCTACATGCTAGGTCGAAGAAGGTTATAGGGAATAGGAAGAGTTAGGATGCACAAAGCCAAACCATCATATTGTAGCAATGGAAAAAGATATTATATCTTGCAAAAGAAGTAAATGAGTTTAGTCAAGCTTCAGGTTCTTAGATTTCTATATGAAGGATACCAGGAGGATGAAAATCATTATTGATCTGGGATCCGTGGAGAGAAACTTATTGGAAAGCTGGTTTTTGTGGATTGACATCTGTTGCTATGATTATAATAACAATATAACTATTAGTCCAAATCCTGCTCATGATATATTGTATTTGGAAGGAATGTAGTACGATAAATACAGATTGTCTAATACTCAATCTGTAGTGTTGAGGTGAAAATATAGAAAATACGATAAGATAGATATAATAAGCCTAGTACACGGGTACTACTTTCTGTCAATCGTAAATTGAAAAATAATTTTTTCAATACCTTATGTGAAAATTTAAAGTCGACTTACAATTCTAATTTTATTAAATCAAAACTTCACTCGCTTAGCTGCGTAATCATAGCCTTCTTGCCACCATTGCTTCATGGTAACTGGATCAAAATGGAAGGAATATTCCGTTAATACCCTAGGAGTAAAGAAAAATCTTACATGTATGTCATCATTATAAATTGATTCTAGATGACCTATCAGAATGTCATCATACACGATTTGATTAAGCATGAAGCCCATTGATTGTAAAAGCACATCAAAGGCATTTCTAGTTTTTACATTCTCTGTAGTTCTGTGCCTTGGTTGTAATACAATTACATCAATTTCTTTTGCACCATTCGCAATAGCTTCTGCGATAGGTATATAGTTACCAAAACCACCATCAGCATATTCAAAGCCGTTCTTTTCTACCAGGCTCATAAATGGCACAAAGCATGAGGAAATCCACATCCAGTCGCAAAAATCTTCATAACTGTTATCTGACAAGTGTTTGTATTCTATGGTATTTTTGGTAAGATTAGAAGCGGTGATTATTATCTTTTTCCCTGATGATTTTACTTTCCTGTAGTCTTCCGCAGTTAAAATTCGACTTATTGTTTTTCGGAGATTAGATGTGTCGCCAAAGGTCTTTTTGCGTTTTAGAAACATCTTTATGATATTCATGTGATGCATCGACGACTTTAGGTTCCCATCTTTATCTTTTGAGATTTTGAATGGACATACCGAGAATACATCTCGTTGAGTTACATTAGTATATGCTTCCTTGATACGTTCAATATTACCGATAGATAGGTGTGGGATAAGAAGACTACCCGTAGAACTACCCACAAACATATCATAATCTTTCTTTTCTTCATTGATTAGATATTCTGCAACACCTCCGGCAAAAGAACCTTTGCTACCTCCTCCTGAAATCACCAATGCTTTCATATATATTATATTTCGAGCGTTCGAGATCTTGAGATTTCGAGCGTTCTACGCAGATAGTTTGTATATTACTCTTCCTATTCTCGCATTCTCTTTAACTCTCAATCTCTAATTTTCTTTCTTTTACCTTGTCAAGAACATATTCCTATTTCTTTCCAATTCTCTAAAGAATGGATCGTTTGTATCTTTTATAAATCGGATTGCTTCTCCTGTACTTTTCATCTCAGGCCCCAATTGCTTATCTACATTAGGAAATTTATTGAATGAAAATACTGGCACCTTTATCGCAAATCCTTCTAATTGCTTATTAACAGTAAAGTCTTTAATCTTTTTATTCCCGATCATTACATGCGTAGCAATATTCAAGAACGGAACTCCGTATGCTTTGGCGATGAACGGAGTTGTTCTTGAAGCTCTTGGATTGGCTTCGATTACGTATACCTGCTCATTCTTAATAGCAAATTGGATATTGATCAATCCTCGGATTTGTAGTGCTTCTGCAAGCTTCAAAGTATACTCTTTCATTTTCTCCAATACAGCATCTGAGAGAGAGTATGTAGGCAATGTCGCAGAACTATCTCCAGAGTGAACACCTGCTGGCTCGATATGCTCCATGATTCCCATGATAAGTAACTCGTCACCATCATAGATTGCATCTACTTCGGCTTCTTTCGCTCTTTCAAGAAATTGATCCACTAATACTTTGTTATCAGGCATATGCTTGAATATCTCAAGTACTTGTTTTTCTAACTCGTCATCGTTGATTACAATTTTCATTCGCTGTCCACCTAATACGTAAGATGGTCTTACGAGTACTGGATAAGATACTTCGTTGGCTACTTTAAGTGCCATGTCAGCATCATCCGCTACTCCGAATCTTGGATAAGGAATTCCTAGATCTTTCAATAAGCCTGAGAATCTTCCTCTATCTTCTGCAAGGTCCATAGCATCGAAGCTACTACCCATGATTTTTATTCCTTTTTTATGAAGTGTCTCAGCCAACTTAAGTGCTGTTTGTCCACCCAACTGTACTATGACGCCTTCTGGTTTCTCTAGTTCGATGATCTCTTCTAAGTGCTCCCAGTAGATCGGTTCAAAGTATAATTTGTCAGCTGTATCGAAGTCAGTCGATACAGTCTCAGGATTACAATTGATCATAATAGACTCGTATCCAGCTTCTTTGATTGCCTTGAGACCATGCACACAACAGTAATCAAATTCTATTCCTTGACCAATTCTGTTTGGTCCTGATCCTAAAACAATTATTTTTTTCTTGTCAGAAGGGATACTTTCGTTTTCCTTATCAAATGTAGAATAGAAGTATGGTGTCTGCGCTTCGAATTCCGCCGCACAGGTGTCTACCATTTTATAAGTTCTAATGATACCGAGTTTTTTCCTTTGGTTAGTCACAGCCTCTTCTTCGATCCTCATGACCCATGCAATCTGTGCATCAGAATACCCTACTTCTTTAAGATCTCTAAAAAACGCTATTGGAATATCTTCTGGAACATTGAATTTGTCCAGTTTATCCTCCATCTTAACCAATCTCTTAATCTGATTGATATACCAAGGGTCAATTCTTGTAAGTTTCTGCACTGTCTTAACGGGTACACCTAACCTAAGTGCATCTTTTAATCTATAGATACGATCATCACTTGCTTGTTCCAACCTTTTAAGTATATCCTCTGTTCTGATCCATTCTTTTTTGTCTGCACCAAGTCCACTTCTGTTGTTTTCTTGCGACTGACATGCTTTCTGAAGTGCTTCTAGAAAGTTACGACCAATTGCCATGACCTCTCCTACAGATTTCATCTGAAGACCTAGTCTCTTATCTGCACCATTGAACTTCTCGAAGTTCCATCTTGGCATCTTCACGATTACATAATCAAGCGTAGGCTCGAAGAATGCTGACGTTGTGCCTGTGATTTGATTTTTGAGCTCGTCTAGTGAATATCCGATCGCTAGTTTAGAAGCTATCTTGGCAATAGGATATCCAGTTGCCTTACTAGCCAATGCAGATGATCTTGAGACACGAGGGTTAATTTCAATACAGATTAGATCTTCTGTCTCTGGATTTTGTGCGAACTGTACGTTACATCCACCTGCGAAATTACCCATCGATCTCATGAGTTGCATCGCATCATTACGCATCTTTTGGTAAGCTTTGTCAGATAGTGTCATCGCTGGAGCGACTGTTATACTATCTCCAGTATGGATACCCATCGGATCTAGGTTCTCTACCGTACAGATGATCACAACATTATCATTGCTATCTCTGAGTAGCTCTAACTCAAATTCTTTCCACCCAAGAACAGCTTGCTCAACTAACACTTCGTGCGTAGGTGATGCATCAAGCCCTCTTCTAAGGAAATCGTCAAATTCTGATTCGGCATAAACAAGTCCCCCTCCGAATCCACCTAATGTGTAAGACGGTCTTATTACTAGAGGGTATCCAATCTTTTGTGCTGCTTCTTTTCCTTCGAGGAAACTGTTGGCAATATAAGATGGGGCCACCGATTGACCTAGCTTGATCACATGCTCACGGAATGCTTCTCTGTTTTCTGCTAATTCGATAGCTTCGAGATCTACTCCGATCAATCTTACATTGAATTCGTCCCAGAGACCGTGTTTCCCCGCTTCGATAGCTAGATTTAATGCAGTCTGACCACCCATAGTGGCCAGTACAGCATCGATCGTTCTTTCTGTAAGAATCTCTCTTAGGCTCTCTACCGTCAATGGTTTGAGATAAATATGATCCGCAGTCATCGGATCAGTCATGATCGTCGCGGGGTTACTATTGATAAGGCTGACTTCGATACCTTCTTCGACAAGAGACCTAGCGGCCTGTGTTCCAGAATAATCGAATTCGCAAGCTTGCCCTATAATGATAGGTCCGCTACCTATGATGAGGACGGATTTGATAGATAAATCTCTTGGCATAATGGATGGATTGGATAAAATTTTGGGCAAAGATAATGGATAAAAGATATTTTTATAAACTGACGGGATTAAAGTATCCACTTAATAGTAAAAATATGTTAGGAAGTGATAATTCTAGAGATGAAATTCTATGAAAAAGCCAATATCTAAGATGAAAAATAGTAGATTATTACTATTTTCACTTCAAAGTAAAATATGAAAAGTGTATAAATAAAAAACATAGAAAAGAAAGAATGTCCTCACGATAGTGTTATATATATACAGCAAAGCTTTCTATTCCACCTGGGGTTAATAATTTATTATTCTTGATGACTTGTATTATTTTATACTTATGTATTATGATTACAGTACTACTTCATTAGAGTTTCACATAACAGGTTTACCTGAATTTCTTAAATCTGGTTTTTTGAGTCATGTCGAAGAAAATGGATTGGATGTTAAAGTATATCAGATAAGTACGCAGAAATACAAAGAAGAGATGAAGGTTTTGATAGAGAAAACGATGCCACTCAGAAAAGAGCTGATCACATCTTGGTTAAAAATGACGAAAGTGCTAATCGAGGGTGAATCAACTTCTGTCGAAGATGAAGCCTATAGAATGATATGTAAAAGTCTTATGGATACTGAGAATGAAGATTTATCTGGATTATTTCTGATTGATGATAAAGATATAAATCCCTTAGTTAGTTGATCGGTACCGTATACACTGTCAATACATGCTAAAAGTGGACTAGACTTTGATGCAATTGGCGAAACAGATTTGTATATAAAGCTTCATGATGATGTTATTTCACAACCTGTTATTATGTTCAACAATGGTGAAGCTGGAACAATGAAAGATTTAAGATATAAATATGATCTGCCATACCCGTGCAATAAATTATATACGAGCAATGGATTTTCTGAAGAAGAAGCACAGCAATACGCTAGTTTGTATGAAATGTTTGAAGAAGAAACAGAAGAATATTTCGGAACAGAATTTGGAGATTCTTGTAAAATAGGAGGATACTTCGCAGATGACATGGAGTGTGCTACCATAAATCATGATTCCTTCGATTACGAACGAGGCTGGAAAAACTTATTAACACTTAGTTGTTACAGTCATCCCAGTGATTTTTTTGCCGAAATTGGCGATTGTCATGCAGGTATTATGGTTTTAGAAAGTGAGAAAGATGGAAAGGGAGTACTAGAAAGTAGGATTGTACTGAGTTATACGTGATGCCATCTATGTGCCTAGAATATGATAACGTTAGAAAACGGAATGCGATTACCTAATAAAAGCATAATCAAAAAGTAACACTTCAAAATTAGATATTTCCCAGTTGGTAAACTCTTTTGTTAATCTTTTACGTAACATTTTTTAATGTCAGCCTAACTATTAGCCTCATATCATCGTTATACTCATTCAACACAAATACACAGCATGAAACTCTTGCTCCCATTTATTTTAATACTTTTATTAAATAATATTAGCGCCCAATCTAATTGGGAACTTCAACGTGATGAATCGAAAATCAAAGTATGGACAAAGGACTATCCAGATTCTAAGTTCAAGCAGTTCAAAGCTGAGACTAGAGTCAAGGCATCACTCGAAAATGTAGTGGCAGTATTTTTGGACATCGAGAATATGGGACTATGGTATGATCGTGTAGAGAAAGTGGAAATGGTAGAAAAGTTTTCTGATATGGAAGGCACGTATAAAATTGACTTTGGATTGCCATGGCCAGTGGCAGATAGAGTAAGTGCTGTTAGGGCAACCTTATCATATGATCCAAGTACAAATGTAGTGAGAGTAGATACAAATTATGAGCCCGGTATTATTACTGATACTGATGTTCCTCTAGTAACAGTGATGTTTAGCGAATGGGTACTCACACCTATCGAAGGAGGATTTGTTCATATTTTTCATGAAGGATATATGGACCCTGCAGGATCATTGCCAGCTTGGATGTCTAATAGTGGTGTAAAAGATGGACCCTTGAAAACTTTGAAAGCTCTCAAGGGAATATTATCTAATTATATAGACGTAGATGTTGCTTTTCTTAAGGATTGATTCAGTTGCATAATTGCAATTACCTATTTTTGACCTATGTCAATAGCAATCTACACTAAAAACGAAAAGCAATCTCAAAAATGGATGCAAGTCCTGAAATCAAACTTTGAGAATGAGACAATAGAGATATATCCTAATATTTCTAATTTCGACAATGTCACTTTTTTGGTTTGTTGGAAACCTGAAGAAGGAATATTGGAAAAGTTTCCCAATCTCATAGCTATACAATCATTAGGAGCGGGAGTAGATCATATATTAGATCATCATATTGTCCCTTCTCATATTCAAATTTCGAAAATTGTAGATGATAATCTCACTCATGATATGTGGGAGCATGCTATGTCGATCATTTTGGCTGACATGAAAAATCTTCCACTATATGCAAAAAGGCAATCTTCCAAAATTTGGAAACCTAAACGATACAAAAGAATCAAAGATATATCAATAGGTTTTCTTGGACTAGGGACAATTGGTAAGTACGTAGCTTCACATTTTGCAAATACAGGATTTGACGTACGTGGTTGGTCAAGGTCTCAAAAGGAAGTCATAAACATTGGTACTTACTCTGGGAAAGAAGGTTTAAAAACTTTACTTTCTGTATCAGATTATGTAGTGAATATTTTGCCTTTGACCAAAGAGACAAAAGGCATAATAAATCATAACTTTTTGTCTTATATGAAACAAGGGTCCTATCTTATCAATATAGGAAGAGGTCTTCATGTAATAGATGAAGACCTTTTATCAAGTATTGACTCTGGTCGACTTAGAGGCGCTGCATTAGATGTATTTCATAGTGAACCATTGCCAATAGAAAGTCCATTTTGGAATCATCCTTCAATTACAATCACTCCCCATGTAGCTAGTTTGACTCATATAGATTCTGTCTATCCACAAGTAATTGAAAATTATATAAGACTGATAAAAGGAGAGCACCTTCTTAACCTTATAGATCCTTCTAAAGGATATTAATATTAGGGCTCTGGATTTCAAGTCCTATTTTGTCCGTAGTCGAGCTATTATATTCGATTTTGGTTTTGAAATACATAGTTATTGCACTGGATCGGTATATTTAGATTTTTAAATTAAAATTAACCTAAAATGAGAATACTACTTTTTGTATTAATGGTTTCATCATTTACGATGTGTAAATCAAAAGATAAAATTCTATCTGTTGAAAAGATAAGCTATGTAGTTCTTCTTAAGGAAGGAGAATCTATAAAATTGCTTAAAAAAGCAATCGATCATGAAATATTGGATGCTAAACTAAGTAGTAAGTCACAAAATCAATGGACAATAAATTTTAAAAATGAAGGAAAAATATCTAAATATATTAAAAGAGATCTGCTCAACCTAGATTCTGTAATAAGTGTACTTACACCTGGAGAATTAGGCAATATGAATTCAAAAAATAATAAAAAAGCTAAAGTATCACCAATAAAAGAAAGACAAAAGCAATAGTATCATGAAAAATGCGCGCATATACACTACATTCTTATTTTTATTTTTATTTGCTTGGTCAGTTTCTGCCCAACAAAATCCTGTTGAATTTACAACATCAACAACAAAGATTCACAAACTTGGAAAGACAAGGCCAGTTGCTGAACTGATTGAAAAATCTATAACTTCACCAGAAAAAAAAGAGGCATATAAACTTAGAAAAACAGCGCCTGAAAACTTCATAGGTAGAGGTAAAAGTAAAATGTCAGTTCCTGCACTCGAACACCAAGGACCTGATGCTGTTCGTCAATCTGAAATGGGAAGCAGGCCTTCGAATGAACCGTTTGTAAACGTAGACGGATTATTCAATAGCTTTGGTAGTCCTCATGACCCTACTGGGGACATAGGAACTACACATTACATGCAGGCTATCAATGGCACTAGAATAGGGGTGTATACTAAAAACGGAACACAGGTTACAAACTTTTCTGCCAACACACTTTGGTCAGAATTTAATATCAGTGGAGCAGGAGATCCAATCATTCTTTTTGATGAAATGTCGAATAGATGGATCATTACAGAATTTGCGTTTCCAGCTGATGTTCTGATTGCTATTTCAGATACGGAAGATCCGTTGGGTTCTTATAATGCTTATAATTTTAGTACACCGAATTTTCCAGATTACCCTAAATATGCAGTGTGGCCGAATGCACTGGTATTTACTTCAAATGAAGGTGGTGCTGGGAATTTGCATAATTATTTTATTGATAGAGCGGCATTACTCGCTGGAGAAGAAGAGGTGACTATGCAAAGGGTCCAAATCACTGGAAATTTCAATACTCAAGCTGGATTTTTTGTTTCTACCCCTTTAGATTTTAATGGTGATACCATGCCTTTGGACACAAGGCCTATGGTCATGAAGCTCAATGATTCTTCTTGGGGTAGTGCGCCTCAGGATAGAGTAGAGCTATTCAATTTTGATATAGATTGGGAAAACCAAGCGAATACTGAAGTTACTCGAACAGATATTGTGACTACACCATTTGATAGTTACCCTTGCTCAGAAACAGGTTTTGGATTTCAGTGTGTTCCTCAGCTTAATGGGGGTGGATTAGATGCTATCCCTGAGGTGATAATGAACGTACCTCAATATCGAAATTTTGGAACGCATCAGTCAATCGTACTCAGTTTTATTACTGACGCTACCAATGGTCAGAATCAATCGGCTATCAGGTGGATGGAATTACGAAAATCAGGGATGGAAGATTATACAATTTATCAAGAAGGGACATATGCGCCAGATGAATTGGATAGATATATGAGTTCGATTGCTATAGATAAGTTTGGAAACATAGGACTTGGATATAATGTGTCTAGTCCAGATATGTATGTTGGATTGAGATATACGGGTAGGTATGCAGATGACCCTTTGGGTGAAATGACTTTTGAAGAAGTTAATGTTGTGGATGGTTTAGGCGCAATTAATAATGGAGGAAGATTTGGTGATTATGCTCAGATGGGAGTGGATCCTAATGATGGAGTTACATTTTGGTATACATCAGAATACGCACATACTAGTAGATCTAGAACAAGAATTGTAGCCTTTCAGCTGCAAAAAAATGAATTTGATGCTGCACCAATAGCGGTTACCAATCCTACGACAGGACCAAATCTTGGAACAGAAGAATTGGTTTCGGTTACTGTCAGCAATGCAGGATTAGAAGACTTAGAGAATGTATTAGTCGGCTTGTTATATCAAGGTGAAACGTTATCTACTTTTACTATTCCAGAAGTACTATCGGAGAATGAAACATATGAGCATATATTTGATATACCTATTGATATGTCGGCTTATCAAGCATACAACATCGGCACATTCACAAGCTTAGAAGTGGATGATAATTTCAGAAATGATACTTTATATACAATAATAAGTAAAGTTGCTGTTATTGATGGTGGATTGTCTGAGGCCAATGATCTAGAGACATGTAATGACAACAGACCTGTAAATTTGAGAGTTACAAATGCTGGAGTCACAGATCTCACTGAAGTTACTTTTGAGATAACCTCTAATGGAGTGATTTCTGGAACAGATGTATATACTGGAAATATAGCAATAGGTGAGAGTAAATTAGTGCCTGTACGATTAGCTGGGCTTATTGAAGGAACAAATGATGTTTCAATATTTATAACTTCGGTTAATGGGGATGATGATATTAATGAGTCTAACAATACTACAAGTTTAACAGTATCATTCATTGACGAGAGATTTGAGTATACACTTTTACTTGCGACGGATACTTATCCTGAAGAGACTTCTTGGACAGTAACCAATAGTGCTGGTGAAGTTGTAGCTCAAGGAGGAGAATATGCATCAAATAATACGCTATTTACAGAATATTTCTGCTTAGAAGAAGATGAATGTTATTCATTCAGAATGTTTGATGCAGGTGGTGATGGAATATGTTGTGGATTTGGACTTGGAAATTACCAAGTTCTCGATGCAGAAGGAAATTCTATCATAATGAGTGACGGCATATTTAATTCACAGCAGGTAACAGAAATATGTGCTGGAGCACCATGTAGTCTTGGAGTGGAGATATCAACTACAAAAGTATCAGATGAAGGGGAATCAGATGGATTAATTTTCGTAACGGCAAGTGGTGGGGTAGAGCCTTATAATTACAGTATCGATGGCGGTGGTTCGTACCAAGATAGTCCACTTTTCGAAGGATTATCTGCTGGGAATTATGATATAGTTGTAACAACAGCTGAAGTAGGTTGTGAATATGCTGAAACAGTAGGAGTAGAGATTTCTACGTCAGTTGTCGATATTAATGGATCATATTCTATAAATGTATCGCCGAACCCAAGTGAAGGATTTTATCACGTGTCACTGAGTAATATTAATATAAATGGATACTCCATGAAAATGCAAGTAGTTGATGCTAATGGAAGAGTAATACAAGAGATGCCATTACAGAAATACAATAATGTATTTGAAGGGGATCTATCTTTAGTCGCTTATCCAAATGGGATCTATTATTTAAGATTTTTAGATAAATCGATAAACCATATGGCTAGGTTGGTGAAGATCTAGAAGATTCCGTCATTAAGAATTATAACCCGTTCATTGTCAAGTGCAGTGAACGGATTTTTTTTGAAATAAAGTGAATTGATCACTCTAAGTAATGTGATCTCATACCTTAGGGCACCACACCTTGAACATTATATCTCAGTATCAATCCCTAACTGCCCCAATAGAAATGAGGCATTGAAATTTTCACAGATTCCAGACTTCACCTTATAATCGAAAACTAGATCACCATCTTCATAATCAATATCAAAATAGTAGTTAGCTATTCGTTCTTCATCGTTACCCATTTCAGCAAGTTTGATATCATGAGTAGCAATCATGGCATAAGCTTCAGACTCCAGCAATTTATTTGTGATTCCGATACTTCCATTCAGTTTATCTTTTGAATTTGTGCCTCGTAACATCTCATCAATTAAGATAAATGCGTCGTTTTTTTCTTTTAATACAGAGAGTATCATACTGATCCTATTCAGTTCAGCTTTGAATGTGGATACATTTTCTTCAAGTGCATCTTTGATTCTCATATAGGTAACGATACTCACAATAGGAATTTTGAAGCTACTTGCGGCTACTTTTGCCCCTGTATATCCAAGAATCATATTCAGCCCAATGGTTCTTAATAATGTAGATTTTCCAGACATATTTGACCCAGTGATGATGACAATTTTATCTTGTTTTTCAAGGATGAAATCGTTTTCTACATTTTGAGATTTTGGAATAAGGGGATGTTCCATTTCACGGGCTTCTATGGTCATATATTCATCATTGATTAGAGGATAACTATATGTTGGATGATTGTATGCCCAAGTTGCAAGTGAAGATAGGGCCTCAATAAACCCTATATGTTTGAATATTTTTTCAATCTTTCCAGTGTTAGATTTTTTCCATTTTGCTAATTTGTAAATCACACTTAGATCCCAAAGAAAAAGCCCATTACCGGCAATAGCAACCAATAAATTGAGTCTGTAATCTAATTGATTTATAATATTACTCAGATCAGATAAGGATTTTAATGGCAATTCACTACTTGAGTTTTCGAATTCTGCGGCATGTCTTTTCAGTAGGGTAGAGTTCCATTTTTTGTCAAACAAGCTTTTGAGAACATCGATGTATCTTTTCAATGAATTACTTGTGTTTGATAATCTGCCTTGCACTTCCGAGATTCGTTTGGTGAAGTTTCCTACGAGTAATATGTTACCAATAAATAAGAATGATGCAAGCGTATTTGCTATTCCGTAGTTGACAAAATAGAGGATGATGATTGCAATCCAAATTAAAGGAAGTAGCTTCCTATAAGTATTGAGTAATTTGCCTTCTCCAAAAGACAAATCCATCTCCATTTGTTTGTTAATGGACTCTGCTACATTATAATTTTCTAATCCCTCTAGTGAGTATAATTTGACAGCAATTTCTTGTCTGTATTCGGTCTCACCTTCTAGTTCTTTGATCGCCTCTTGTTTTTCCAACAATTCTGGCTTAATTGGTTTTTCTAGAAATACTGATTTGAGTATTTTATTGCCATAATAAGTCCTACATCTATTGATCAATCCAAATATAGAATGGGCACCAAAAATATCTAAATCCGCAGTATAATGGTGATTAGGAATCTCATATTCTGCACCATCAAAATATAGGTTTTGATGACTAGTGATAGCTTCTATTTCATTTTCATTGATTGCTTTTAATGCTTGTTTTTCTGAAAGGAGCTTATCATATTTCTGTTGTTTGATTACGGCCCAAACAAAAAGAAAAATTATTCCAGCCAAAAATACACCAAAAACTAGAAGATTGGTTTTGATGATAAAATACAGAAGTGGGATAGCCAATATGAAAACCGCAAGCCTGATGAGACTGTATCTATGACTTAACCCTTGATAGACATCAATATCTTTTTCTGCCTCATCTATTCTGTTTTTATATTTCTCGATTATGTGCTTGGCGCCTGTCATTATTTTTGGTATTCTGATATCATGATACTCTATGAACTACTGCTAATGATAGCGCAGAACACGGTCCTTTAATCAAATAAAATAGAACTAAATTTATAGAAACCTAATCCACCACATTTACCGTATTAGAAACAGAGATATTGCCTGAATTTGTAAATGCTTTTGAATTCAGTCCATTTTTATTGCCGGCAAAATTAATATTTTCTAGCTGCAAGTCGCCATTATTTAGGAATGCTCCTCCATTATTAGACGAATAGCCGTTTATCAATGACAATCCAGATAATGACAATGATACTCCTGAATTTATTGAGAATATTCTTGAGGCATCATTCCCAGAGATGGATATGTTGTTTACTCCTAAACCAATCACTGAAAAGTCGTTATCCACTATTATTTCAGCGTTTAACGTTATAGTTGAATTTAATAGGCTAGGATCAAATTGTACTATATCACCAGGACAAACATTTTCCATTTTATATCTCAATGTGCCTGGAGTACCATCATCTAAAGAAGAGGTGACTATTTTAGTGCCTGGGTTACAACCATTAATAGTTACAGTTACATCATTTGTTGAAAATTCTCCGCACACTGTTCCAACTGTCACATCATTTTGTAGAGACGAAAATGTTTGATTTATATATGGTGATAAATCCACAGCGCCCAGTACCATGAGTCCTTTTACAGTATATACATCATTATAAAAAGTTGCCTCATCTGTCAAATCAGCTTCATCTTCTATTGCAATGATGAAACCTGAAGAATGATAAATTACATATTTGTATACGTACCCACTAGCAAGAATATCAGTATTTATAATTTCACCAGTTCCGTTACTTGAAAAGTTTACTGTATAATCACCTGTTTCACCAGTAAACAATCCAGAGACAACCATTTCTATCACATCTTCTGCATTCAGTGTAACGGATACAGAACTTGATGAGCTAATATTTGGGGGATTATAAGTTGCATTTGAGGCAAGCCAATTCATACAGTTCACTACTGGAATGATATATTCATCCTCATAAAGGTTTAATATTTCAACAAAATTTCCTGATTTAGTAAATGTATAAGTGTCGTTTTCACTTGCAACAAGAATGTATGATTCATAATATGGAGTAGTTGGTACAGTGGTGCAACTTCCACCACTTGCCGCTTCGGCAATTAAAGTAGAAGAAGGATCTGAAGATGTAAGTGATCCAGAAACGGACGTAATTTCATCCCCAACTATTAGTCCCAAATCTAATATTGGATCACCGACATTTGCAGTGATTGAAGCATTATTTATTATTTTAGAAGCATTCGGTTCACAATCTGAAATTATGGTAATATCTCCTTTATTTATTGAGAAAAATATATTGCCTACGGCTTCTACTTTGATTCTTCCTTCTTCAGTAGCAGCACCTGGCATTGTAACCATGTGTGAACCATCATTCGTTACATTTGATGCAAGATTAATAGGGAACGTATTACCGCCATCGCTCGAAAACAGAATATTGACATTGCTGCAAGAAATAGGTGATTGATTTGTATTACCTACTGTCCAAATTACATTGACCATTTCTCCTGCTAAATAGGCAGTTGGAGAAGTTGCAGTCGTCACCTCAAACGGTCCTGAGTTCCCATCAACTGTTATTGTAACATCTTCATAAGATACTCCACTGATACCATTTGCATCTGTACCTCTTGATATAAATCTCATATCTATCGTTCTGCCTACTTCAGGTAGTATTTCCCCCATTGTTTGTGTATCATCTAAAATATCTGATAATTGAGGGAAATACCTTATGTCTCCTCCAGCTGAAGGATCAAAACTTCGGAACAAAGGTGCCGTAGTGCTCGTCGCTGCATCATTTGGAGCACCATTGGGACATGATAGAGATAAGTTATCTGTATCTACTTCTTCCCAAGAATTTAACAATGGATCTCCATCTGGATCAGTTACTGTGGCCGATAGATAAAATGGCGTTTCTGTTGGTATGGTTTTACTCGCAGGCATGGTAATTACGGGTGGCGAATTGCCCGTAGAGGTCGAAGTATAGCAGCTTCCTGAACCTGATACAAACGTTTGGATTTGATCAATAGTGTGGCTATGAAAATATTGGAAACTAGATTGAGGTGTAATATTTTGACTGTCACACATCGGATTGTTTGTAGCTCCACATGTACCCTCATAGCTCATTAGGCTATTTCCTGATCCAGGTTCTACTCCATTTCCCACCGATCTTTGAGATCCACTACAATTTGCAGTTGTACCATAAAAAGTATGGGTTGCTGCAAATTGATGTCCTACTTCATGTGAAAAAATTTCCATCCAGAAGCTATTTGGATAAGGTCCGCCACATCCGGACCATCCTCTTGCTTTAGAAGAAGATGAGCAGACCACACCAAGTCCCGCTACTCCACTCCCTGTCCATCCTCCATTTGCCGGAGGATCTATTTCATAAAAAGCATGTCCGATATCATAATCCCCGCTACCTATAGTGCTGTTAATTACTGTTTGGGTGGTATTTAATTTTGTTGTGTTGTTAGTTGGGTCAAACCCATCAGTTATAGGATCAAAAAATATGATATCATCGTTGTCTGCTGTAAGTTCAAAAGTAACAGCTAAGTCTCTTTCATACAGTGTATTAAGAAGTGTCAAGTAGTCATTAATTACGCCATTAATTGTGGCTAAATTATTTCCATGTTTAGCGGAAAATTCGCCAGTTGAGGCAATTGCAATTATATATTTTCGCTCGTTTGCACCATAAGATGCTCTGGATGTTGATTCGCTACGTGGTTTATACTTAGTGTGATCTGTGCCACAAGTAAATGATTGCAACACAGAACTATCATAATCATAAGCCTTATGGTATTCATCCTGTGTAGGTTCTATAAAAATACTTTTGGATTTCGTAAATATTAAAGCGGATATTCCACTAGGAGTAATGGACATCCTTCCTGATATATATTTATCATTGATGCCTCTTATTTTATAAGATCTATTTTCAGGATAATTATCGTATATCTTTTTGGCTACTACAGGAGCTTCAGCTACCTCTACTTCATGATATATTCCATCAGAAAAAGGAATTTTTATTTTTATCCATTGTTGATCTTTGTCAGAATATCTTGGAGCACTAGCAAGCTCAGTTCTCATTTTTTGAAGTGAAGGAATAAAAATGAATTCTTGTTTTATTTCCTCTTGCGCATTGATTTGGTCACTCTTCAGAATTAAAGCAGATTGAGCAACAGAAAAGAACTGAATAGAAAACAGGAATGAAGCTAATAAATATTTCATAGTGGGTGGTTTACAATTTTAAGAAATATGGTGCACTAATACTTGGGATTACTAAATAGGGAATATGAAGCTCGGATTTTATAAAATCATTGATTATATAAAAGTTACACATTAATCTATACGCAAATATCGCTAATTAAGATCAATTTTCATACCATATAGAAGATGCGTTTGTCTGGATGTAAGAGAAAGCAAGAATATTGAGATTTAGTTTATACTTAAGAAGATTTACGATTATGATATACCATGGTAATATTATCAATTAACTGACCACTTTCCTTGAAAAATCCCTTTATTCTTCCACATTCTTGAAATCTCATTTTGCCATATAGAATCTTACCTGGATAATTGCTATCATAGACTTCAAGCCATATAATTTCAAGATGTTCATTTTCATCTATCCATTTAATTGCTTCTCTCATTAAAAATGACCCTATACCAAGCCCTTGCCATTTTTCGGCCACTCCCATTCCCAACATACCCGTATGAATGAGTTTTCTTCTTTGGTTGCCTTTAATGTCGATATTTCCAATCAATTGACCTTCATACTCTGCAACTATTAAGCAACTATTTTTTTCTTTTGAGAGCATGTCAATTAAAGCAGACTCTTCTTCAATTGAGTTTTTATATTCGTCTTCGAACAAAGGGATAGTCTTTGTGTTTCGAAGATATTGTAATTTTAGTTTTAGTAGTGATTCTGCATCCTTTGATTCGGCAGGCCTTATGATTATATCATGTCCATTCTTAGATTTACAAGTAGTTTTTAGTATCATAATATTCAATTTCGAATACGAAGATAATCACCTATAAATAGTAATATTGAAAATAAAACATAATAGAAATTTGCAGTTCGTGAAAGAAGGTTGGATGGGTAATCCAATCAATGCTGATGATCAATATATGAATCTTGATGGTCTTTCAGCCAGAGGGTTTAAGGATGTATTTAATTGGAAAGTAATTCAAAAAAACAAGTATGCAGATCAAAGAATAAATCAACAGACGAATGTCACAGTTCATAAAAATTCAGATTTTCTTAATCGTACAACCGATGGAATAACTTGGCTAGGACATGCCACATTTGTTTTTTGTATTGGAGGATTGAAGATTATTACAGATCCTATATTATTTGATATTTGGCCGCTTCAGAGATTTACAGAGTTACCGTGCGCAGTTGATCAATTGACAGATTTTGATATTATTCTACTTTCTCACAATCATAGAGACCATGCTGATAAAGCCAGCATGAAAAAAATTACTGAACTCAACCCTGATGCAGTAATTTACACTGGATTAGGAATTAGTAATTTGCTCAGAGGGTGGAATATAAAAAATGAAATTGTAGAAGCAGGATGGTATCAATCATTTCCAAAGGTTGATAATGAGATTGAAATAACCTATCTACCTGCTAAACACTGGAGCAGAAGATATTTACATGATCTGAACAGAATGTTATGGGGCAGTTTTATGCTCACCCATAATGGTAAAAACATTTATTTCGGTGCAGATAGTGGATTAGGCGTACATTTTGAAGAGATTGGAAATATGTACGAGATTGATATTGCCATTCTTGGCATCGGAGCGTACGAGCCCATATGGTTTATGAATCTTAGTCATACAAGCCCCGCTGGAGCTATGGAAGCGAAAGAACAACTCAAAGCTAAAATCATGATACCCATGCACTATGGTACTTTTGATTTGAGTGACGAACCTATTTTCAATCCAAAGGATCTGCTTACTGTTTTATCAAAAGATAGAAATGATATTGCGATATTAGATATCGGAAAGAAATTCTCTACATATTAAAAGTATGTTTCAAAAAGCACTTGTAAATTGTGTATTTCATTCAGGGTGATTCAGAAGTAAGCTAGAAATAATTCCCGAACCGGGTTTTTAACTTGACCTTAATTGGTTTAGGTCAATAGAGTCTCAAATGGCGATAAGAAGGCAAAAGTGTTTGAGCGAAATTAGAAAACATTTTATCCTAGAATCATATGAAAACAACAAAACATAATAGTTAGCTTCAATTATTTTCGCGAGTTTTTTGCATTTGTTATTTGGAATTTCATTTGCCGTAAAGAAGCAATTAAAGTCTAGCGTTTTTTGGGTCATTTTTTTTTGATACGGCAATCTTAATAGGCAATGCAAAAAAAAATGAACGCCAGGCGCGGTGAGCGACAACACTTGTTTGAAACCTTTACACTGTTTTTAGGTAAAACATTACTAAAACGGTGTAATGTATCAGAAGTAATAATGTTTTAAATATTAACATTCAGATAGATCGGGAATGGCTGAGTGTCCCCATTCAGTCGTTTTGCTTGATCAACATTTTAAAGCAATTTTGTAATTCTAGAGATTTTGCAAAATTATTCCTTCAACTTCCGTCTCAATATCTTCCCCACATTAGACTTAGGTAGTTCATCATGGAATTCTATAACTCTAGGTACTTTGTATCCGGTCATATTTTCTCTACAAAACTCTTTGACTTCTTTTTCGGTAAGTGAGTTATCACTTTTTACGATACAGACTCTGACGACTTCACCAGATTTTTCATTAGGTTGTCCAACTGCTGCACACTCTAGTATTTTTGGGTGAGAACAGAGTACGTCTTCGATCTCATTAGGATATACATTGAATCCTGATACTAAGATCATATCTTTTTTACGATCTACTACTCTAAAGTATCCATCAGTTTCCATTAATCCTATGTCTCCTGTACTAAGCCATCCGTCTTTAATTGCATTTTCTGTTTCTTGAAATTTATTATAGTAGCCCTTCATCACTTGGGGCCCTTGGATTTGGATCTCTCCTATTTCACCAGCTGGAAGTACATTGCCGGCATCATCAACTATTCGTAAACTGGTAGATGGTACAGGAAGACCTATACTGCCTAATCTCGCAGTCCCATCTATCGGATTGACTGTTGCCACAGGAGAAGATTCTGTCAACCCATATCCCTCTGAGAGGGTAACACCTGTGATGGCTTTCCATTTTTGTGCAACAGCTGTTTGTACAGCCATCCCTCCTCCAACAGCTATCTTGAGAGAGGAAAAATCCAACTTTTGAAAGTTAGTATTATTTGTCATTGCATTAAACAATGTATTTACACCAGTAAAAATGGTAATCTTATTCTTTTTGAATTCATTAATAAACTTCGGCATATCTCTTGGGTTGGTCACTAAGACATTTTTAGCACCATATCCTACCATCACCATACAATTGACAGTGAATGCAAAGATGTGATAAAGTGGTAGTGGTGTCAAGACCACCTCTTTTCCTTCAGCAAGTTCATTTCCCAACCAGGCCTTGATTTGCAACATGTTGGCTATTAGGTTTCTGTTGGTGAGCATAGCTCCTTTTGCTATTCCGGTTGTTCCGCCCGTATATTGATGAACGATCACATCATCTGCACAATTTTCGAATTCTTTGAGTTGGAATTTCTTACCAGTCTTAATGGCTTCAGAAAATGTGACAGTATTTGGAAGATTATATTTAGGAACCATTCTTTTTACCTTCTTCACTATGAAATCCACTATGCTTCCTTTGATAGATCCCAACATCTCGCCTATAGAAGTAAGAATGATAGTATCGATCTGAGTTTCTGGTAGTACCTTTTCTAGATTCGCCGCAAAATTATCAGCTATCACTATCGCCTTGACATCACTATCTATGAATTGGTGTTTCATCTCACGAGGTGTATATAGCGGATTGGTATTTACTATGGTCAATCCTGCTTTTAAGCATCCAAACAGTACAACAGGAAACTGAAGCAAGTTCGGCATCATCAATGCAATCTTATCTTTTGGTTGTAATCCTCTACTATGAAGATACGCACCAAACTGAGTAGATAATTGATTTACCTCTTTGTATGTCAGTGTTTTACCCATACATTCATATGCAGGAAGATCTGCATATTTTTGCATAGATTCTGTCAAGAATTCGACCATGTTTTCATACTGATCTACATTTATATTGGCAGGTATTCCAGCAGGATATTGGCTTAGCCACGGTTTATTTTCCATAATAATTATATTAGAGTTCAATAATAGAGAAAAAAAGTGAAACGATGCAGTGGATTCATCGCTTGGCAACACAAAAAATGCTCTGATCGCTTAGAGCGATGTGATCACGGATTCTAAAAAAAAATGCGCTGGACACCGAACTGGCTTGTGTAACAAACAGTTTCACTCATTTTTTTTAAAGGGGTAAAGCTGAACCAATAAGTTCATAAAGTAGCATGCACTGGACACCGAACTGGCTTGTGTAACAAACAGTTTCACTCATTTTTTTTTAAAGGGGTAAAGCTGAACCAATAAGTTCATAAAGTAGCATGCACTGGACACCTAACTGGCTTGTGTAACAAACAGTCGCACTCGTTTTTTTATAAGAGGTAAGGTAGAACCTATAAGTTCATAAAGTAGAATGCACCAAAAATCAATCTGATGCATTCAATATTATATCTGAAATGCCAGAAAAGTTTATCTTCTTCTCTTTTCTTCAAGTTCTCTCAATTCGATGGCATCTTTTCTTTTTTGATTTTCTTGGTCAAGTGACATTTGCTCTCCCATCTGCTGAGAAGCTATAAATGATGCCGTCATATCTGTTAACATATTAGATGCAGCCGAAGGGTTATTCGGGAGTAATATTAAATTACTATTCGTCGATTCACCGACTGCTTGCAGCGTGTCATAATGCTGTGTGATTACAATCAGAGCGGATGCTTCCTGAGAGTTGATGCCTACTTTGTTCAATATCTCTACAGAGTCCTCAAGACCTTTAGCGATCTCTCTTCTCTGATCAGCAATACCTTGACCTTGCAATCTTTTACTTTCTGCTTCGGCTTTTGCTTTTGCTACAATTCTGATTCTCTCTGCTTCACCTTCATATTCTGCAGCGATTTTTAGTCTTTCCGCTGTGTTGATACGATTCATGGCAACTTTTACCTCTACATCAGGATCGATATCAGTAACTAGTGCTTTTACGATTCCGTATCCATATTCATTCATTGCTTCTCCGAGCTCTCTTCGAACAGCATTGGCGATATCATCTTTCTTGACGAATACATCATCCAGTTTCATTTTAGGCACTTCCGCTCTGATCGTATCAAATACATAAGAAGTAATCTGATCATGTGGATTTTCTAATTTATAGAATGCTTCATAAACAGAATCTGCCAATATCTTGAATTGAACAGATACTTTCAGTTTTACAAATACGTCATCAAAGGTCTTGGTCTCTACCATTACGTCTAACTGTTGTATTTTAAGATTGATTTTACCAGCTACTTTATCAAGAACTGGGAACTTAAAGTGAAGACCTGGTGTCTTTAGAGAATGAAATTTACCAAACCTTTCTAGTATAGCGATAGTCTGTTGTTTAACTATAAAAAAGGAGGATATAATAATAAGTAATAAGGGTACTGCAATAATTCCAAATATTGGGTTCATAAGTTTTAGATTGATTGATTCGAATTCAATATAAACCCAAATAACGAAAACTGTGGTGTATATCGGCGAAATGATTTAAAAACACGATGAAAATACATCGCACTTTAATTTTACCACCGAGAAACATCTGTATATAAAATCATCCTTCTAAAATTCAACAGTGTAATACAACTCACTGTTGAATTTTAAAAAAGGACATACATCATAGGGGTTTCTGTAAATTTACCCCTTAGCCGGGGTTAAGAATTTTGGTGGCTTTAATTGTTGCACATCTTGTATCGGCAATAAATCCATCAGTTCTTTTACTGCTCTTTCTAGTTGTGGGTCTCGACCTTGAGAAAGAGATTTTGCGTCTTGCCTAACAAAAATATCTGGTGCTATTCCTTTATTTTCTCCTACCCATTCGTCTTTCACAGGGTCGAAGATTGCATTGTCAGGACATGTTACCCGTCCACCATCTATCATTCTATAGTGTGTAGACGATTTCACTAATCCTCCCCACGTAGTTCTTCCTATTAATTGTCCAGCATTTTGTTGACGGAATACCCAAGGGAAGAAATCTCCTCCAGATCCAGCCATCTCATTGATCAATAATACTTTTGGTCCTAGAATCCCAGCTGGTAGTTTCATCGGTGCACCATTTGGTACTTCATTGGTGATTGCAGCTCTTATCTTTCGAGTCATATTATCGACCATGTAATCATCTAACAATCCGCCACCATTGAATCTTTCATCAATGACTGCACCTAGTTTATCTTGCTGAGCAAAGAAGTACCTATTAAATGATACAATACCTTTACCGCTCGTATTAGGCACCCATATATAAGCGAGTTTGCCTCCAGATAGAGAATCAACCAGCCTTCTGTTATCCTCTACCCAAGCTCTTTGTCTCAGCCCATTATCTGATCCTATGGGTTCCACGGTCTCTTGCCATGCATCTGAGAAAGATGGCTTATCGTTGATATGAATAATAGTCTGCTCACCAGCAGTACCGTCGAAGTGTTTGTATGGATTATCTGTCGATTTGAGTTCTACACCATTTACACCAACTAGATAATAACCATTTTTGATTTTAGTTCCTGGTCTATCCAATGGCCCTGATAATCCTGGGTTCCATGCTTCGGTCGTATAGATTCTTTTGATTTTCCATCTGCCTTTATCAGCAACTAGGTCTGCACCCAGAAGTCCCATGTCGGAATCATCAACATCCGGATAATCTCCACCTCCAACAAAACTATGTCCAACTGACAACTCTCCATTAATTTGATCCAAGATATAATTCAAGTCAGCTCTACAAAAGGAAGTAAAGGCGAATATCTCACATACACATCATCCCAGTCTCTACCATGGATATTCGGATCATAGAAATAATCTCGCTCATATCTCCATGTTTCTTCGAAGATCTGCTTCCATTCTGCGACACGATCAAGGTTCATTTTTAAATTTACACTTACACTTTCTCCACCTTTACCACTGCCACCACTGGCATCCATGATATTCCACTTTCCACTGATTTTTGATAGTAGTTTATTACCATCACTAGAAATAGATAAGTATCCAGCTCCAGAAACAAATTCTTTTGCTTCTCCATCTTTCAATTTGAATTTGTGGATAGTAAGACCACGACTTCCTGGCTTACTTTCCGCAATGAAAACAGATCCTTCAGGACCAGCAATTAGCTGTTCAAAGTTTCCTTCATCAAGTGGAAGTGGCATGATACGACGCGTAAGATTCTCAAAGTCTATTTTGACTACCATTTCCTCTTTGTCTTTTTTGTCGTCTTTATCTCCCTTCTTATCCTTCTTATCCTTCTTATCCTTCTTATCACCTTCTTTTACTTCCTCTTTTACTTCCTCTTCATCGCTTTTGGGTTCGAAGGGAGAAGTTTCTTCTGAGGTAAGATTGATAACGTAAGTTGCATATTCTGGATCTGCTTGCATACTACTTGTGTTTGCCCATCCAGAACCTAGTGCTACATCAGTACTTGCTGCAAAGTATAGATGTTTTCCATCTCTATCCCATGTAGGATATACCGCATCGGCAAATTCATCAGTAAGTCTTTTTGGAGAAGCAGTTCCCACCTTCCATACCATTATTTTTCTGAACCCATTAGTGCCTGATGTATTGTACGCGAGCCATTTTGAGTCAGGAGACCATGCTAGATTCATGTTGCCTCTATCAAGATTATTACCGGCATGACCGATAGCTTTTATTGATTTGTCCTTAAGGTTGACAATTTGTATCCATGTATCATCATCTACGAAAGCGATCCTTTCTCCATCAGGACTCCAAGTTGGTTCCCAACCCATTTTCGATTTGCCTATATCTATACTTACAGGATCTTTCATCCCTGATTGATCTTGGAGCATAAGGCTGTAGCCCTTTCCACTAGCATCAGAAAAATAGGCAATCTGATCGCCTTTTGGAGACCATATCGGCCTTCTATCAGCGGCACCTGAGGACCTGGTTAAATTCCTAGGAGCACCATCTTTGGCAGGCACTGTGAATATCTCACCTCTTGCTTCCATAACCAATCGTTTACCTGTTGCAGATAATGAAACTGATTGTGCATTTTTACTTAGGTCTTCCCACTTATTTTCTGCCCATGGGAAATCACCGATTATATTAATTTCTATTTGAGAATGACTCTTTGTACTGATATTATATAAGTGCAACAAACCATCTCTTTCATATATTAGTGTACCATCGTGAGCGGCTAGCGTTTTTACATCTGACCCTTTGAATTCAGTGACTTGAGTAAGTGACTTAGTAGCTGGAATGAACTGCCATATGTTGGCTGTACTATTTCGATCTGATATGAAATAGATATCATCATTATGCCATACTGGTTGGATATCACTGGTCTGTTCGTTTGGAATCAGAATTTCAGAATTATCATTCAGGTCCAATACGATCAAAGGTGTATTCTGTCCACCTCGATAAAGCCTCCATTCGCTGTCCCATCTAGACACACGATCTACGATAAGTTGTTTCCCATCGGGAGAGTATTTAGCATCGAAGCCCCATTGAGCGGAAACCCTGGTAGCAGGTCCACCATCTTTTGATACTGACCAGAGATAATTATGCCTAGAAGGTGCTGTTCCTCTCGCTGATGCAAACAGGATAGATGATCCATTAGGGGACCAATCTCTCACACTTGCTCCACCAGGAAGCCAAGTCAATTGTGTCGGGGTTCCTCCTTCTATAGGAACGATATATACCGAACTATTTCCAGATCTATTGGATGTAAATGCTATCGTTTTGCCATCAGGAGAAATTTGTGGTAGCCCTTCGATCGCCTGTGTACTTGTTATTCTATTTACGTTTTGTCCATCTCTATCCGCTACCCATATATCAGATGCGTATGCAAATGCGATATGGTTATCACTTAGTGCTGGTTGTCTTAATAGGCGAGTGCCTTGACTGAAAAGAGAACTAGAAATAATGGTGAATAGAAATAGATAAAAGCTGGCAGTTGAGGTTATTACTTTATTCATATGATTGATTAGTTATTATATAAAATGGAAAGTAATACATAAATCTCTAGTAACATTACTTTTAATAATCAATTAGACGAGTGATTAATATTTGTATACAAAAACTACTATCAGCACAACAGCACAACAGTACAACAGCATTGGGTGCCCCTTGGCACAGCGTACTCTTATTAGTTTTACGTCAAGTTCTTAGCTAATTGATAATAGCAAATTGAAAAAGGAGAAGTTTCAATCCGAAACCTCTCCTTTTTCAATTTGCTTCAAAACGATCCTAAAGGTTATCACCCAATAGCAGGAAACTGTAAAGTTGCACAAAGTATTCCACCAATAAGAATAGCCGATGTCGCCCAGTATCCCCAATGGATCATTGTATATTTCCATCCTCTTCTCTCAAATAATGCATTAACTCCAATCATAGGTAGGGCTATAAATATTGCGAAGAGTAATCCATGTACAGCACCATGACTGAATGTACGATGTCTATCTCCATACTTATTCATGAAGTCTATCATGTCAGTTTGGATAGTACTTCCAGCTACTGAGATTTCTGGGGACATAAGTCCAAAAATATTTGTCTGATGAATAGAAAATGAAGTCATCATAAAAGAAAACATAACGCAAAAAAGGTATGAAACACCAAAGATGACTGCCATATTTCCTTTCTTCAAGTATTCTTCTGTAAATCCATTAACCTTCATCCAAGACTTGCCAAATAATGGTCCGTACCATAAGGCACCTAGTAAAAATGGAATAAGAGCGGCCACAAAGACCATGTAAATGTTAGTAGGCATATTAGTTAGTTTTAGTTATTAATAATGTACAATATACAGACAAGTAAGGAATATAAGATGAGACAAGATTGAAGACTTTCATCGGCCTTGATTAAATGTATCTTACTAAGATTGAATTATCTTATAATTAGGATGGATGTAAAGCTATAATGAGAAGTATAATTGAGATTTGAAGTACTTGAAATTAGAGAATAAATTAGTTGCTGCTAGGGCTGTTAGTGTTTTAATGTTTTAGATACTTTACGCTGTTTGTTGTTGTCTGTTTTCTACAAAATCCAGTCGATTATTGGCCGTTTGGTATCCTAAGCCACCCTATGGTTTGTTCGTTTACTAGTGCAAGCCGATCAATTGTTGCTGGTTTCTGTGTCCGTTTTCTGCGAAAGCCGATCAATTGTTGCTCGTTTTCTGCGAAAGCCGATCAATTGTTGCTCGTTTTCTGCGAAAGCCGATCAATTGTTGCTCGTTTTCTGCGAAAGCCGATCAAT
>JBLHWH010000043.1:0-35768 GCA_047628935.1 Halioglobus sp.
CACATATCTTGCATCAGGTACAATGTCCCACAGTTTTTGTTGTGCGGGACGAGGCCTATAACAATCAAATAGCTTGAGACTCATTCCGTATTTCTTTTTTATATCCTTCTGTAGGGTTAATATTTTTTCAGCCATCACGGGTCTTAGGAAGCATCTTGGGCAAGGATATATCTGATTCTTGGTAAAGTTGTTATCCGTGGCATATCTCATATCAAGGACGGCACCGCTTCTTTCAGTTATTTCTTTCCATTGAGTAGTGTCATAGTCTATTTTGATTCTTTCTACAGGTAGCCCCTGTTCTATAGGCGTTTCCACTTTTTTAGACTCAGTTACTATTTCCTGCTTCGAATTTTTACAACCATACAAAAAAGAGATACTAAGCAATAGAACCATAAATAATGGCTGAAGTATTCTATGAACCATAAGATTAAACATTAAGATAATTGATTATTATATTTTTTCACATTTGTTATCGACTGATAATGTATTAGTCATACAACATCAAAACAATACATATAATACTTATTAATAATGCAAAGTAAGTCATAATATTAGTTGGATACAATAACTCGTATTAGATTTATTTTTAAGATATTCGCAGAACTCTACGAGTTTTACGATATATTGCATAGACAAGTCCCCTGTCTGAAATGTTTTCGATGTTTCACCAATCTTCATGAAATTCTTTTAGGCATTCCCCCGGTCCGCAATAAATCAGGGAATACCCCCAATTTATTTAAATACTTTAAAAAGTACTGACATAAAACGATTTACATATGTATATTTGTTATAATATGTTCATTTTAATTAATTGTAATACCTAAACCATGAAAAGAATTTCTACAATCTTGAATAGCTCTATGATGCTGTTTTTTATGATTTTTTCTCTCAATACAGCTTTCTCTAACAAGGAGTGTGTAGATGCGGAGAACAGTTTTACACTTTATTGCCCAGATAATGTAACGGTATCTTGTGACGAAGAGATATGGGATCTATCTATTTACGGCAATGCTACTTATTACTACGGAGGAAACTGGTATGATGCTGGTACACCATCAGTAAGTTATAATCTTAACTCCTGTAATGTAGGATACATCGTAAGAACATGGTCTGTAGAAGATTACAATTGGAATATCCATACATGTAGTCAAGTGATCACTGTAACTGGTGGATACAATTCATTCAACGAAAGTAACATCACCTGGCCAGAAGAAAATATTACGCTTGAGGGGTGCTATCCTTCTACTCATCCAAGTCAGTTACCTCCAGGTTGGGGATATCCTACTTGGTATGGTGGTGGGAGTGCGTGTGGTAATAGTAATATCGGTGTAGCGCACTCTGATCAAGTATATACAATTAGTGAAACTTGTAAGAAAATAGTAAGAAAATGGCAAGTAATAGATTGGTGTCAGTACAATCCGAATGGAGGTGGCTACAATGGATATACACCAGGACTATGGGTATACTACCAATTTATAAAAATATCAAAAGGAGATATTCCAGTTCTTTCATGTCCTGAGGACATCACTGTCAATTCTAATAATTGTGTGGATAAATACATCAATGTAGATCCTCTTTGGGTAGACGGCGAAGCTTGTGGTGGAGACTTTATTATCACAAATGACTCTCCATATGCCGATTACAACGGCGCGGATATCTCTGGTACTTATCCTATAGGGTGGCACTATGTAAAGTACACCGTGAAATTCGGCTGTGGAAAGAAAAAAACGTGTACAAGAACAATAAAAGTAACAGATAAGAAGCCACCAACACCATATTGTTATGGTTCATTGGCAATACCATTGATGGGTGTTGATAATGATGATGATGGAGTATTCGAAGATGGAATGGTAGAAATATGGGCAAAAGATCTAGATAAAGGAAGTACCGCATCATGTAATGGCGGATCACTTCAGTTTTCTTTCTCTTCTGATGTTACAGAAACATTCAAGACATTCACTTGTGCAGATGTAGGAGAGAATCAAGTAGAAATGTGGGTTACTGATTATGATGGAAATCAATCATACTGCCTAGTTACTATCTATGTACAAAACAATGGAGCTAATATTCCAGATTGTGAACCAGCACCAAGTGATCATGATGGTGATGGTGTGATAGACGAGGATGATAACTGCCCATACGTACCTAATCCTGATCAAGAAGATGAAGACGAAGATGGTATTGGTGATGCTTGTGAAGAAATGGATAATGACATAGATGGTGATGGTGTTCTTGATGTAGATGATAACTGCCCAGAAACGCCTAATCCAGACCAAGAAGACGAAGATGAAGATGGAATCGGTGACGCATGCGAAGATGATACTGATCCAGGTATGCATTATTATGTTGGAGGATCTGTCACTACTATTGCTGGAGAACCAATGGAAAACGTGACAGTGACTATTAAGGATCTAGAGCCTGATACCAGTTATGTTGTGACATTGGATACGAGTATAGTCGCGAACATGGATAGCATGTATAATGAATCAGATAGTAGTTATATATACTTCATCGATTTGGATACTACTGTTTCTGCTAATATGGATACAATAGTAAACAACTTAATGTTAATGTCGAATACTGGACAATGGGGTCATTACCGATTTGCAGGATTCGCTTATACTGGAAATGAATATAAACTATACTCTAATTATAGTGGTGTAGACTACGCAAGTGGGATCAATAACGAAGATCTTAACTTCCTCATGGATTATGTTGTGGGAAGTGTAGAATTTACAGATGCACACCAAAAATGGGCGGCGGATGTAGATCAAGATGGAGATGTTGATTTTGATGATTTGAAGCGTCTATTAGAATTCCTTACAGGAGAGATTGATGATTTCGGAGTAGCTAGCGAGTGGTTATTTGTTGATGCTCAACAGTTAGAAACAGCTACAGCAGAAGAACTATATGATAATCCTCTAACAATCATTGAACTATTGATCGCAAATGATAATATAGATGATATTGATTTCACAGGAATCAGATTAGGAGATATTATTGTGGATCAGGCAGGAGGCTTAGTTTCTGGAGATGAGATCGAAGCACTAGGAGCTATAATCGCTGAAAATCCAACGGGTTCAGAATTCGAAATCAAAGTTAGAGAGTTAGTAACTTCTATCGATATCAATGATGTGAAAGTTTATCCGAATCCATTTAATGGTTCATTCCAGATGAGTTACTTAAGCAAAACGAATGCTCATGTAACAATCGAGTTGACGGATGTAAGTGGAAGAATATTATATTCTAAATCTCACGTAACAACAAAGGGGCAAAATAATACAACAGTATCATTAGCTACCCCACATAATGGCGTTCTACTATATAGAATCATCAATGGTGATAGCGTAAAATCAGGAAAGATACTTAGCTTGTAAAGACTTTATTATAAATTATACACTCAACACCCTTAAGTCGGAAAAGACCTTTTGATCAATCGAAAGGTCTTTTTCTTTTTTGGTAGATTTGTTGTCAGAATGATAAAAACAGGATTTTTTCCTTCTATTTGGGGAAGCCAAGTAGGGTTGTCTTCCTTTAGAGGAGGATTAAGGAGGAGGAAGTTGTCGTGGTTTTTGAGAAGGACTATTGGTTTTTGGTACTAGTGGTGGTGAATTCAGCTAAACGCTCATTCCTTTTCCGTAATCATATAGTCTTCTTGCATTTTGAATGATAGTAGTGGCTGGTCTGTAATCCTGAGCGTAGTCTAAGGGATAAATTGAATGTATTATCTCTCCAAAGAGGGACAAGTGATTAGTGGCTCGGGCCCAGTGAAGAATTGAGATGAAACTAATAAAGATCAGTGTGTATATCAAAGGGAGTTAAGCTCACAGATTGCAAGCGCTCAATGATCTTTTTATAGTGACTAACTACCCAATAAACTGTTTTAAAACAGTATCCATATCCATGGTAACAATACATCTCCTTCCTGTCGGACTCTTATATGGAATTTCACAAGCAAATAGCTGGTCGATCATTAATTTCATTTCAGATACATCCATAGATTTACCTCTTTTGATGGCTGCGGATACGGCTAGCGATCTGGCCAGATTCTCTTCTATACCAAGTTGTAGTTCCATGTTAGAGACGTACTGATCTATCAATCGCTCCATCAATACAGTAGCATCTGCACTTCCTGTTAGACCTGCTGGTATGCCGTGAATCAAATACGTTTTTCCACCAAAATCTTCTACTTCAAAACCAAGAGCATTGATCTTTGGTAGTATATCTTTCATGATAGCTGCCTTGGCATTATCAAGTTCTATAGTTCTAGGGAACAATTCTTTTTGTGTCAGTTTCTGATGACTACTTAAGCTAGAAAGATTATTCTCATAAAGAATACGTTCATGTGCAGCTTGTTGATCGATCAATAAAAATCCTGACTTGATATGTGTTAAGATGTATGTATTATGAATCTGGTATGGAGGTTTTCCTTCTTCAATTTTTGAAATTTCTTCACCTGATTCAGTGCTTATTTTACTAGAGACAGTAAAAGTCTGTTGCGTATCTGTTGGTTGTTCTTCCTGTTGATCTTGGATGCCTGCATATATTTGCTCCCAAGCTTTAAGGTTTGATTTTTCGAATTTTCCTCCTGTGCTTGGTTTAGAATGGCCACCTTCTGATTTAAAGTTGTATTCTTTATTTACTTTGTCAAAGGATCGTTGGTTATCTATAGAGTTACCAAAGTTAGAGTTAGTGCCAAAATCTAGTGTTGGTGACACATTATAATGTCCTAGTGCATGTTTGATAGCCACTCGGATGTAATTATAGATCAATCGTTCTTCTTCGAATTTTATTTCTGTCTTCGTTGGATGTACATTGATATCTATTTGAGCGGGATCGACAGTGATATACAAAAAGAACAATGGGTACGCCTCTTTTACTATCAAATCGTCATACGCAGATCGAATTGCATGATTCAAGTAATTGCTCTTAATAAATCTATCATTAACGAAGATGAATTGATCACCTTTTGTTTTCTTAGCGGCATCTGGCTTACCTGCAAAACCCGATAGTGTTACTATTTCAGTGTCTTCATCGATTGGGACTAGTTTGTCGTTCATAGACTTGCCCATAATCGAAACGATACGTTGTCTATAATTACCGGCGGGTAGGTGATAGACCTCTTGCTCATTGCTATACATAGACATGAAAACTGTAGGGTGAGCCAATGCTATCCGTTTGAATTCTTCGATGATATGTTTCAGTTCTACAGGATCTGATTTTAGAAATTTCCTCCTTGCGGGAACGTTAAAAAATAGATTCTTAACAGAAAAAGTAGTGCCAGATTGTGCAGAACAAGGTTCTTGTTTTGTCACTTTTGAACCGGAAACTAATAGTCTTCGCCCCAGTTCTTCTCCATGTGTTTTTGTGATCATTTCTACTTGAGCAATCGCAGCTATTGATGCCAAAGCCTCACCTCTGAATCCTTTTGTAGAAATAGAAAATAAATCTGCCGCCTTTCTGATCTTAGATGTAGCATGCCTTTCGAAACTCATCCGAGCATCTGTATCAGACATGCCTTTACCATTATCTATGACTTGGATCAACGTCTTACCCGCATCTTTGATGATAAGCTTAATCTCAGTACTCCCTGCATCGATGGCGTTTTCTACCAACTCTTTGACTACAGAAGCTGGTCTTTGGATTACTTCTCCAGCAGCGATTTGATTGGCAATACTATCAGGCAATAAATGAATAATATCTGGCATAAGTTTACTTTCAGATTGTAAAATTAGAATTCTTTCTCTGATAACGGTATGTAAGGTGGATGGAATTGTACCTAACTTCTCCACAATTGGAATTATTAAAGGAAAAGAGATATTAAGAGTTGGGTTAAATAGCTATCCTTCCTTTATAAGTTTCCTTGCTGTTTAGCTTCTAAAAATCGAAAGGTCAAGATATGGATGGCTTATTTTATCAATTCTTAAAACCACCCAAAAAATATGAAGGGTCTATCAAATTAGTGATAGACCCTTCTATTTTTCAGTATCACAATAACAAAATGTGTAATACTTTTAATCTTATTCTATAGTGTCAATGCAAATCTTGCAAAGGCATATCTTCCACCAATACCAAATTGTTGAGCTCTTCTTGACCAGTCAAATCTACCACCACTTCGGTTGTTTTGATCACCGTCTGTAGTTAGGTCTAAATCTTGTTCAGCTCTATCCGGATAGATGTCTAGTAGGTTATTAGCACCTAGAGTAAGTGTAATCGCATCAGAGAACTGATAGCTTACTGAAAGATCAGTAATCAATTTACCAGAGAATTCTTGTTGAAGAGCGAGGTTGTTAGTCGCTTCAGTTACGGTACCAAAGTACGTATTTCTTAAGAATACATTTAGTTTACTCATCGTCAAACTATTAGACAATGATGCTTTTGTTCTTGGTACTGCTTGCTCCAAGTATACTCTACTATCTTCAGGAAAGTAAGTTGACACAAGTCCAGCATTTTCCAATACTTCAGATGCTTTAATCTCTCCTACTCTTTCTGTTTTTGATAATGTTCCAGAAAGATCAGATTTCAATTGCGTTTTGCTACCAAATTTTGTTTTGTGTGAAAGTACAAAGTCTAACCCAGTACTTTTTGTATCAATCGCATTTGCAAAGAAAGATGCTGCAGATGCATTCGCTTGTTTTAGCAAATTATCTAGCTCTGTTCCTGTTCCAGGTCCTTTGAATTGTCCAGTATATACGACTCTATCATCTATATTTACTATATATCCGTCCAAGGTAATAGAAAGATTCGCAGATGGAATAGCAGCTGTTATACCAGCACTTAAACTAGTTGAAGTTTCTTCCTTTAATTCAGGAATACCCAATAATTTCGCAGCTCTACTATCATTTGCAAATGTTCCTACTTCTACAGGATTACCATCTTGATCAAATATTGTAGATGTAGAATTAAAATTTAACTGGTGCAATGATGGTGCTCTAAATCCAGTATTTGCAGCGGCTCTAATCGTCATCTTATCTGTAACTCTTAATCGAGCCACACCTTTGAAATTTACAGTTGATCCAAAATCAGAATAATTCTCATATCTAGTCGCTACACCAAGAAGCAATGTTTCTGTTACATCTGCCTCCAAATCGATATATCCTGCTACACTTGACCTAACTCGATCCACTTCATTTGCTGGAGCAAATCCAGGAAATACTTGTGATCCACCAGGTCGAGTATTCCCAAAAAAGTCTTTTCTAGTCGTTTGAGTAGGAGTCGTGATTGGATTTCCATCTTCATCAAACTGTGCATATGAGGGCAATTCTCCCGCTGAGATCGCATAGTTTTCATATCTGTGCTCTGCACCGAATGCTACATTAAGACCATTTAAGATATCATCATATTTATGATTCAGATCCAAGTTTGTAGTATTTTGAGTAAAAGAGAAACCACCTGCATCAAATCTCGTAGGAGTTGCATTCAACATTGATGCATTTGATGTATTAGATATTTCATATAAAAACGAGTTCGTTCCATATGAATTACTAAAATCAACAGACCAGTCATTGACTTTACCTCTGATACCAGTACTCATCGACTTATCACCAATTTTAGAATTGATCTCAGGTAAAAATCCATTATTGTAAGCAGGTGTGTATGTTCTAGATTGATTTGGTAATCTGTAGAATCCAGCTGAATTTCCAGCTCTTTTACTTACACCAGCATTGGCATATATTTCAGTTCCAGAATCATTTAAAGGGTAAGCAAAATTTGCAAAAAATCTACCTCCTCTCAATGCTGATTGACCAACACGCATATTGAAATCCGATCTCGTTAATCCTCTAGCTGCAAGTTCCGCATCGGTATTATCAGCTGATAGAACGTCTTGTAATTCAGCTTTAGAAGTCGCTCCTGCAAGATCAATTCCCGCTGCAGCTGAATATTGGATTACATCTGTCACATCATCATCTTGAAGGTTAGCGATATCGTAACCATCCGCTTGTGCAAATCTCTCTACTGTATTAAACGAGTTGAATACATTTCCTTCCCATTCTTTCATTCTACTGAACTCTTCTCTTACATCAAAATCACCCGTAAAGTTGATGAAAGCACCTTTATCATTTAGTCCTACGCCGTAATTTGCGCTGATGTTTGTTGAAGCACCATCGCTACCACCTGTTTGGTAGTTGGCATTTTTTGACATATTAGCGCCATAACTTGCAACTAATGTCAATTCATCCGTCTGTTCTTTTAGTATTATATTGATTACCCCTGCAATGGCATCTGATCCGTATTGGGCGGCTGCACCATCTCTAAGTACTTCGATCCTTGCAATAGCTGCTGCAGGGATAGCATTCAAATCCGTTCCAACACTACCTCTACCAAATGTACCATTGACATTGATCAATGAAGATGTGTGTCTACGTTTACCATTTATCAATACCAATACCTGATCTGGTCCTAGTCCTCTCAATGAAGCTGGATCTATATGATCTGTTCCATCAGAAATATTCTGTACGTTGGACGTAAAAGAAGGTGCCACAAAGTTTAATATTTGATTCAAATTAACTTGTGGACTAGACTTCAATAATCCAGAAATGTCGATTACATCTACGGGTACAGCAGTTGTCAGTTTTGTTCTTCCTTCTGCACGAGAACCCACAAATACGATCTCATCTAGTGCATTTCCCTCTGATAGCGTCACATTCGCTGTAGAACTTCCGTCTATAGCAACCTCTTGTGTAGTGTATCCTACATAGCTAAAAATTAGAGTGCCTGCCATATCTGTAACATTCAAGGAGAATGATCCATCTATATCTGTAATGGTACCAGTAGAAGTACCCTTTTCCATTACGGATGCTCCAATTAATGGTTCTCCAGAGTCATCTGTCACCACTCCGGTTACATTTTGACTTATCATAAATTGGCTAAAAGCCATAAATAGTAAAATAAAAGTCTTTTTCATTGTAAAATGTTTTTGTTTAAAAATATGTACTGGCTTGCCATGTGAAATCCTACTAATTTGGAGTCAACCTTATATTATTTAGAGAGTTGTCTTTCTCTATGCTTTAAGTACTTACGAAGCTTTAGGTGAGAAGCTAATCGAGTATATATATATTTATTAGACGAAATGGGAGAACATCAACTTTAATCATATCTCCCAATTTAGTCAATCTAATTATCTTAAATTATCACGAATATATATATAAACATTTATTTATAATACATATAAACATTAAACATATGAAAAATATATTTATGATCTTATCTTAAATAGTTTATTTTAAATTAAATATCACATTCCGAATATTAATTTGATATAGAACGATTTTAATAAAAAAGTCCAACCTTAATTCTGTATGACTTATACTTTCATTATAGTTGTCGAGTCAGGTATGGAAATAATAACAAAAAACACTTTCCTTTATACATGTTAGAGAAAAACTTAAATTACTATATCTTCGCCCCGTGGAGAATTTAGAGAGACTCCTGAAGCTCTATCAGGAAGATGAAAGAACAGATCAAATAGCTTTGCATGTGGAAGCGTCCACACCTACCAGAATCATGATTGATGGAATGGTCGGTGCTCAGGATTGCTTTGTCTTGGCGGCACTATTTGGCAAGAGCGGGTATTCCCAGATATTCATAGCAAACGATAAGGAGGAAGCAGCATATTTTCAGAATACGCTAGACCTTATTATAGAAAAACCGAAAGTTCATTTTTTTCCTGATTCGTTTAAGCGACCGATGGCATACGAGGACCTCAATAATATGAACGTTCTACAGCGTACTGAGTCTATCAATAAGATCAATCAGCATGATGGGGAGGGGCAGATTGTCGTCACATATCCTGAGGCAATATTCGAAAAAGTAGTTGATCCAAAAATTCTTGATAGCAATAAAATCGTTGTAAAAAAAGGTGAAGACCTAGATGTAGATACGATCATAGAAGTTTTGGTTGAATACGGTTTTGAGAGAGTTGATTTTGTCTATGAACCGGGGCAATTTGCCATCCGTGGAGGAATAGTTGATATTTTTTCTTTTGGTAATGAATGGCCATACAGAATCGAATTGTTCGATGAAGAAATAGAGAGTATCCGTACCTTCAATCCTACCAATCAGCTTAGTCTTAAAAATATAGAGCGAGTATCTATTATTCCAAATATCAATAGTGGATTTAAGCAAAATGAGAAAGTACCTTTTTTTAGTGTGTTTAATGAACGAACAGTAGTTTGGGTGAGAGACTTTGATATTGTTTTAGATAAACTGCAGATGTGCTTCGAGAAATCAGAGAAGTTCGCAGCGACCATTAATGTCAATACAGAAGAAGAACTCAGAAAAGTATTTGACGAGAGAGCCTTTATATATCCGAATGAGGTAATGAATAGCCTCGAAAAGTACAATATAATCATCACTAAAAAGTCTCAAATCAAAATTGAGCCTAATGCTAAGATTAGCTATAACGCCAAACCACAGCCTTCATTCAATAAGAACTTCAAAATGCTTATTGATAATTTGGAGGAGAACGACAAAGCTGGACTTGAGACATTCCTATTTACGGATAGTGCGAAGCAGATTGAGCGGTTCTATTCTATTTTTGAAGACTTGAAAGCCGAGGTGCTCATTCATCCCGTGAATAAGTCGATCTATGAAGGATTCATCGATACGGATTTGAAGATTGCTTGTTATACAGATCATCAAATATTTGAGCGGTTTCATAGATACAAACTGAGAAAAGGATTTACCAAGGAGCAGGCGATGAGTCTTAAGATGATCCGAGAATTGCAACCAGGTGATTTTGTGACACACATCGATCACGGAGTAGGAAAATATAGTGGACTGGAGAAGATAGAGATCAGTGGGAAGACCCAAGAATCAGTTCGTTTACTCTATCAGAACAATGACATTCTATATGTTTCTATCAATTCACTTCATAAGATTAGTAAGTTCGTAGGCAAGGATGGAAAGCCACCAAAACTGAGTAAGATCGGTGGTGATGCATGGAAAGCACTCAAACGAAAGACAAAGAAAAAAGTAAAAGATATAGCCAAAGAGTTGATCAAACTATATGCAAAAAGAAAAGCCTCAAAAGGACATGCATTCCCAGCGGATGGATACATGCAAAATGAATTGGAGGCTTCATTTATATATGAAGATACGCCTGATCAATTGACTGCTACCACTGACATGAAAGAGGATATGATGGCAGAACATCCGATGGATCGATTGATCTGTGGTGATGTAGGGTTCGGTAAGACGGAAATAGCACTTAGAGGTGCGTTCAAAGCTATAGTAGGCGGAAAGCAGGTAGCTATTTTAGTGCCGACAACTATATTGGCTTTGCAACATTATAAGACCTTTAATGATCGGATGGAGGAATTCGGTGTATCGGTAGATTATCTAAATAGATTCAAAACGACAAAGCAGAAAAAAGAGATATTCGCGAAAATGGCTGATGGAACTCTTGACCTAGTGATAGGTACGCATGCATTGCTTAATAAAGATGTACGATTCAAAGATCTTGGTCTCTTGATCATTGATGAAGAACAAAAATTTGGAGTTGCAGCAAAAGAAAAGCTCAGGAATCTAAAAGTAAATGTAGATACGCTTACGCTTACAGCTACTCCAATACCTAGAACATTACAGTTTTCATTGATGGGTTCTAGGGATTTATCCATAATCCGTACACCGCCTCCTAATAGACAACCCATACATACCGAAAGAAGATTATTCAATGATGAAGTGATAAGAGAGTCAATCTACTATGAAGTGAATAGAGGCGGTCAGGTATTCTTTGTGCATAATCGTGTAAAAAGTCTTCCTGATATGGCAGCTATGGTGCAGAAACTATGTCCAGATATTTCGGTCCAGATTGCCCATGGGCAGATGGAATCTAAACTGATGGAGGAACGATTGGTTTCATTTATTGCCGGGAAATTTGATGTTTTGATTTGTACAAACATCATCGAAACTGGCCTAGATATCGCAAATGCAAATACGATTATAATCAATAATGCGCATCAATTCGGTATGAGTGATTTGCACCAATTGAGAGGTCGTGTTGGTCGGTCGAATCGCAAGGCATATTGTTATCTCTTTGCACCACCATTATCGGTTTTGACATCAGAAGCTAGAAAGCGAATTAAAACATTGGAGGAGTTTTCTGATCTAGGAAGTGGATTTCATATTGCCATGAGAGACCTTGATATCCGTGGAGCGGGTAACATGTTGGGCGGTGAGCAAAGTGGATTTATCAGTGATATAGGATACGATACATTCCAGAAAATATTGGAAGAAGCCGTATTTGAGCTGAAGGAGACAGAATTCAAAGATGTTTATAAAGATCAAGTCAAAAAAGATCGTAATTACGTCAGAGATGTAGAGGTAGAGACGGATGTAGAGATGCTCATTCCAGATGATTATATCAACAATATTCAAGAGCGACTTCTACTTTATACTCAACTTGACGGTATCAATGATGAAGAGGAATTGACGAAATTTATCGATGCGATGCAAGATAGATTTGGCCCTATACCAAAACAAGTAAGCGAATTATTTGATGGACTTAGAGTCAGATGGATCTGTAAGAAACTAGGATTCGAAAGATTATCGCTGAAAGGGACTAAGCTCAGATGCTATTTCATTGGCAATCCACAATCTTCATATTTCGAAACAGAACAGTTCCAAGCAATAATGAAATATGTATCTGTCGGGGGGCAATTGAAAGGTTACTCTCTCAAGCAATCAAGAAACTATCTATTGATGATCAAGGATGGGGTTAAGGGATTGAAGCAAGCAAGGGTGTTACTTCAGGATTTATATGCGGAAGTACAAAAGTAGCCAAAGGTCGTCCCAATTTAATTGGGGAGTAAAACGCTTAGCACCCTAACCTTATCGATAATACATGGTTTGTATTTCAGACGATTATGTTTTGTAAGCCGTGCTAAAAATTATGTAGTTTTGACAAGCCACGAAAGGTTACTTTGCTCAGCGCATTTGACAAGAAATAGCGTTTTTGTTTAATGATAATCATATTTTGATCTAGATTGCACATCGACCATGTTGGGAGGGCAGCAGCGGAGCCATGTTCGCTGCATTACAGATCGCTAGTGAAGAAAAAGATGCTGTTATTGTTTCTATCGTTTGCGATAGAGGAGATAGCTATTTGAGTAGTTATTTGTTTTGGTTTAAAACACATTTCAGTTTCACTAATATTGGTACTTTAGACATTCTCTTGAAATAGAAAGTTTCTAAAGGGTTTGACTTCTATAAGGAGAAATGAAACTGAATTACCTTTTATTTTGGCCTTAGGCAGTTTAGTCAAGCAATGGCTTGCAAAGCAAACATACGTCGATATTTATGTGGATTTTGAGTTTCTATTTTTAGTTAAGAACTTTAAAGTGTTTGAGGCTCACTAAATTTATTAAAATACTTAAATGATACACTACCCAAAAATAGATATTAATAAATGTAGACTCTTGCCGAGTTTTTAGAGTTTATGTCAGAAGAATCATGTTTCGTGAACTTCAACCACAATTTTTTAAAGTGTTAGTAACTATCAGAAATAGGAATTCAAAAAGCATTAAGAACTGGGGGAAGTTTGAATTTTGTTTCTCTTTTTTAAGAAAAAGAAAGCTGCCAGCAGACAGGAATAGATTTTAAGTGCAATAATTGTTTGCGCCTAAATTAAAGTAATAAAACCCATTAAGCCCTCGGTAACTTAATCATATACTTTTTCTTAATCACAGTCAACTTAGCTTCTCTCAGCCAAGGATTATAATACTTTAGCATTCTATAAGTAACTCCATTATGCTTAGCAAATTCAGCCCAGCTTTTTACTGATTTGTCAACTTCAACGTAGAACACATTATCAATTCGCTCGTATAATTCATGTGGTTCTACAAAGAAGCCGAACCTTTTTGGATCTTTCATGATCTCTTTAATAGCGATAAGGCGAAACACGTATCTGCCCGTTTCACTATTCACATTAATGTCGTAGAATGAAGATTGACCTTGTTCTTTTAGTGTTCTAGCGAATTTTGTGGGTCCTACATTATATGCTGCTGCTGCATTGGCCCAAGATCCGAATCTTTTGTGAAGTTTTTTAAGATAACCACAAGCTGCCTTAGTAGCTTTTTCTACATGGTATCGCTCGTCTACTTCGTCGTTTATTTCTAATCCTAGTTCTTTAGCGGCTGCCCTTCTGAATTGCCAAAAACCTTTAGCACTGGCAGCTGATTGCACATTCCTAAGACTGCTTTCTGCGACAGCAAGATATTTGAAATCATCAGGGACACCCTCCTCTGCCAATATAGGTTCGATGATAGGGAAGAATTTATTTGCACTTTTGATATGCATCAGTGTTGCTGATTGCCAGTAAGCATTTACGGATAGTTCTCTGTCTAGTCTTTCTCGAGTGTCCATATTGACAGGCATTGCTTCTCCTGCAAACGATGGTGAATCGATCGTAGGGGTACGAATTACCTGAGGTAGAGTATCAAAGACTTCTGTAACGGTCGTTTTTTCTCCTTCAGTAAAAGAGGTGAAAATAAATGCACAAACAGATATAAATCCAATGGCAGAAAAGATAGAAAAGACTAATCTAGACATAGCTATATTTTTTTTTAAAATTGTCATTATGTTAAAAAGCCGTAAAGGCTATCTCAGGTGGGGGAATCTAAAAGTAACAATCAGATAACACTCAAAAGTAAAGAAATATTCTCTATTTGGCGTGACTTATCTACTTTTCTGTATTCTAAATTAGTAGATCAATATAGTTGTATTGTTTCAGGTATATGGTACTTGGCGGGGTGTTGTCCATCTCTCAACAAATGAAGAGATTTAATTACACGGGATTGATTGGGATAAAACGTCAAAAAATCATTATTATTGATCATGCGAATTAAAGAATTTTATCATTCATCTACTCATCTATTATAAATGAATATAGCTATTCTCTCACGGAACCCTGCTCTCTATAGCACTCAGAGCCTAGTAAATGCAGCAAGGAAAAGAAACCACTTTGTAAGAATATTCGATCATATGCAATGTGATCTTGTGATCGAAGAAACCAGTCCATGTATATATTATCACGGACAAAGAGTGAAGAATATCCAAGCTGTGATACCTAGGATAGGAGATTCTGCAACGGTATATGGAGCTAGTGTAATACGTCAATTTGAATTGATGAAGATATTTTGCACTTTAAAAGCAGATCCGCTTTTAAAGGCAAGGGATAAAATATCTTGTATGCAAATTTTGGCTGCAAATGGTATAGCAGTCCCAAAGTCTACCATATCGAATAATATTATGACGATCGGTCAGATGATAGATGAAGTAGGTCCTATGCCTGTCGTTATAAAATTGGCGAACGGCACACATGGATTAGGAGTGATGCTTGCCGAACAAAAGAAGATGGCAGAATCTATAGTCGAAGCCTTTCATAAGACAAAACAAAAAGTATTTTTGCAGCAATTTATAGGAGAAGCTAAAGGTGCTGATGTTCGAGTGTTTGTTGTGAATAATGAAGTAGTAGGTGTCATGAAAAGACAAGCTGCAGAGGGAGAGTTTCGTTCTAATTTGCATAGAGGTGCCACTTCGGAGGTAATACAGTTGACAGAAGCAGAAATGAAAGTAGCACTCAAAGCTGCAAGAGTCATGGGGCTCAATGTAGCAGGAGTAGATATGCTGCAAACATCTAGAGGGCCTTTGGTGTTAGAAGTAAACGCTAGTCCTGGACTTGAAGGAATAGAAACAACAACTGGTCATGATATAGCCAGTAAAATCATAAAATATGCCGAGAAAAATTACAATTATATATGATCGAAAATCTGGAGATAAAGCACACATTTGAAGAGCCAATAGAAATAGGAGGACTATCTGTCTTTCCAGGAGAATATGCACTAGCCAATATTAATGTAGGAAGACTTCCGTCTGATACTAGAATAGATATCAAGGCACATATATTCAGAAGTAAAAATCCAGGACCTTGTATGTTGGTAGTTGGTGGTGTTCATGGAGATGAAATTAATGGAATCGAGATTGTAAGGAAGGCCATTGAAGAAGATTTATTCAGTGATCTAGAAAGAGGAAGTATTATAGCAATTCCTTTATTGAATGTATTTGGATTTATCAACTTCAGTAGAGAAGTGCCTGATGGAAAGGATGTAAATCGCTCATTCCCTGGAATCAGCAGTGGATCATTGGCTTCAAGAGTAGCAAGTACATTAACAAAAAAGATATTACCGTTTGTTGATTTTGCAATGGATTTTCATACTGGTGGCTCTTCTAGATTCAATTATCCACAAATCAGATATAACAAAACGGATAAACAAGCTGAAGAGTTGGCCATCATTTTTGGCACTAAATATATAATCCAAAAGCCGCTGATCGTGAAGTCACTTAGAAAGACAGCCAACGATATGAATATTCCTACGATCGTATTCGAAGGGGGAGAAAGTGTCAGATTAGATGGCCATTCTATTTCAGTCGGACTACAAGGAATGAAACGAGTATTGGCGCATTTAGAAATGAAGCATGAGGTACAATTTGATTCTCAAGTGAAGTCACTTTTGATTGAAACAACAGCTTGGTTAAGGGCACCATATTCAGGAATATTCATCTGGTCAAAAGCATCGGGTGCATTTATAAAAAAAGGAGAACCACTCGGTGTGCTCAAGGACGCATATGGTAGCAAATCCATCACCGTATCCGCTACTAGAGATGGACATATTATTGGGCATAGCAATGCTTCCGTAGTAAACCAGGGCGACGCTCTATTCCATATTGGATTTAATGTTACTGCCTTATGAATCGATGGTTGTTGATCTACTTTTTGGCGTTTCATTGTGTTTTGGGTAATTCTCAAAACAAAGAAATCGAATCAAAAATAGCGGCAACACTTAAAAGTGAGGCATTTGAATATGCATCAGTTGGCATATCAGTAAGATCGTTGGATGGAACAGAAGTATTGAATATTGGTGGGGGAAAAAAACTAATTCCTGCCAGTTCTCAGAAGCTGATTACGACTTTTAATGCGATCGATATATTAGGAGATGATTATAAATTCAAAACACGGATTGGTTATTCTGGTACGATTGATAGATCTGGTACATTGCAAGGAGATCTTGTTGTTATCGGCAGTGGAGATCCTACTGTTGGAGCAAAACGATTTGGTCAGGATTGGCGAGAAATTGTAAACAAAATTGTCAATGCTGCAAAGAAGAAAGGAATCAATTGCATCGATGGTAATATTGACATAAGAACCAATGTATTTGACGGACAGCCGATCCCTGGGTCATGGCCATATGGTGATGTAGCCAATTATTATGGCAGTGGAGCCTGGGCTTTCAATTTTAATGAGAATGAATACAACCTATATTTTAAACCTAGAATAAAGGAAGGTCAGATTGCTCAAGTAGAAAAAATAGATCCAGAAATTCCATACTTAGAAATAGAAAGTGAAGTCATAACCAAGGGCAACAATACGGGTGATAATGCCTATGTCTATGGGGATCAATATCACTATAGCAAGATTGTGAGAGGCAGTATTCCATATTCTACGAAGTCTTTTAAGATAAGAGGTTCTATACCAAATCCTCCTCTATCATTTGCTGTATTATTAAGTGCTGCCTTGGAAGAAAAAGGAATATTAAGCAATGGACTAAGCATAACTGAACGCCCAATAAAAAAATCTAATTTTAATGAGTTACTATCCATAAAATCAGAATCATTGTCCAAAATTGTGTCCGCCGCAAACTTCGAAAGTATCAATCTGTATTGTGAGGCACTTCTTAGATTGATAGGGAAAAAGGTAAAAAACGAAGGTTCTATCGATGCCGGATTGGAGATAATATCTGAGAGGTTAGAATCCGCTGGTATCGATGAGTATAGTTTTCGATTGGAGGATGGTAGCGGTCTTTCGCCGAGAAATAATATTGCACCAAGCTCATTTACAACCTTCTTAAATATCATAGCACAACAACTTGGAAGAGATAAAATGCTCAAATACATTCCGCAAACCGGAGTCTCTGGTACAGTATCCACATTACTACAAAAGAAGAAATCCCAGAAGAAATTTTACCTCAAATCAGGATCGATGGGTAGTGTGTTGTCATATACCGGATTGTTCCAAGGGAAGTCAGGAAAGTGGTATACCATCTGTTTTATTTCTAACAATCACTCTCATGGTAATAGTGCTGTCAAGAGAAAAGCGGAAGATATTTTTGAGTTGCTTTATTTGGGGATGTGAGGCGTCGACTCATCATAAAGTACCTATTTATTATTTAGCTTTCTTCCTTAGATTTAATTCTATTAAATGCATATTTCATACCTATAGCTAAACGCCTATTTACATGCGTTATGTTTTCAGTATTTTTATAATATCCAGTGGGACGGTAGTCTATATTGAGGTTTGCAAATAGATGAAGTCCGTAGTATATTCTCAGATTATATCCTACGCCAACACTGATAATGGGAACGATGGACTCCATATCATCTTTAAAGTCAGAAGTTATAGTACCATTATCATCGAATAACATAGTTGTCCCATTATAGAGTCTTGTAGATGTTTCTGATTTGGCTTTAGCAATAAAATGCCCTCGTAACTCACCAATAAAAAATAATCCAGAATAATCACTTTTGAGCCAATAAGAAGAACCTATCCCAAAATTAATATAACGAAGAGTAGTAGATTTATGCCTTGTTAAATCTCCTTCGGCAAATGTAAATCCTGGTAGATTCACATAATAATCTGATTTTGTCCAAGCGAGACCTACAGCAGATCTCAGCAGAAAATTGGATGTTACAGGGAAAGAGTAACCAATATTGTAATTTACTAAAGGGGAAATTAAATAAGACGTGTAGGCATATTCTCTATCCATATTATCATCATGGTATATAGATTGGTCAGCATTCAGTTCTATTGCTTTATATTGAGCAGTAGAAACAAAATTAAACATCAAGCCAAATAAGAATACAAGGATTATTTTCGATTTCCAGATTTTCATATTATATTTTGATCAGTTTTTTAGAGTAAGTTATCTCACTATTTTTCATTCTTAGAAAGTATACTCCAGCTGGAATGTTAGCTAATGAAATACTCAATTCATTTTTACCTTTATTAGCTTTATATCGTTGCTCCAGTACCGAAACTCCAGATGAGTTTACCATGTTAAAAATAAAATCTTGATTTATTTTGGAATCTAGACTTAGCAATACAGAATTTTGTGCAGGGTTCGGATTGATAGTGAAAAAATCCACATCATTAGCTACGGGTTGTTCTTTTCTTAATGCAGAACTATTATCAGTATCCACTAATACTTTGAAACCCTTAATATAAGAGCAGAATTCAATGTTGTCCTCTAATGTTGTATATGATTGCACAACAGAGTTAGAATAGTAACCCGCTATAGCAAATTCATTGTGCTCACCTTTTGATATATGGTTAATAGAAGAGTTAGTATGAACATGGAAAACAATATTCTTTATAAGCTGGCCATATGCATCTAATAATATAGCACCAGAAGAAATTTGGTCTGACAGCGAAAATGATTGTCCTCCTAATGTAAAAGGTTGAGTATAATTATAAAACATCAAGATGTTGCCACCTTCCAAATCAGAGTAACCAACTATTTTTACTGGATTAGGTAATGGTATTGACCATTGATTTGATGTACCATTATAATCTAGTGTTTGGTCAATAGTGTTTGGCCTTATTATAATATTCGATTCGTTTGTTTCAGATCTTATATAAGTGCCTTGAATAATTTCCATAATAGATTGGGTAACAGTACCCGTTTCATCTAGATCTACAGTATTTATTTCATCTCCTTTAACAATAATTAATCTTGTCGTGTTTTTTGTAAGATAGTTGAAGGTAACACTTGATTTTCCCTTTTCTTGATAGTCATATTTCCAAACCACATTTCCAGAAGTATCATATTTTGTTATTTGATTATTTTCTGAATCACTAATTGTGTGCATGTATATATTTCTAAATGTATCTATAGAAAGATTGACAAATATTTTATTTTCAAAATGTATATTTGCAAATACAATATCTGTATTGATATTAACTGATGAATTTACGAGCTGAGGAGTGACAAGGTTTGGGTTACCATACTCAGTTGTGAAATATATGTATTGATCTTGCCATTTATCGTAAACCACTTTTACTGGGTTAGATGTACATATTAGATTATCAGAATCTGAAGGATCATATAGGAATTCAGCACATTCACAATAATCTTTATAGTCTCCAAGCGCAATATGAAGATCCGTAAGATTACATTTACACGCGTTATAGAGTAAAGTTAGATTATCGTCTGCCGAAGATCCTTGTGGATTAGTGACATAACAAAATTCTTCATTTGGAAGTACATCATCTGGAACATTATTATTAGGTGGTTCAATACATTGCCACGTTGTTGTACAATTGTCGCTATCAATTATAGGATCTGACCATAGAGAGCAAAGAGGATCATTATTATTTCCGTTATTACCTCCTCCACCAACTCCAGCTCCATCCAAATTGTCAAATATCCAATTCCAAATTGAACGACATCTTTTAGGAAGATATAGCTTAAGTAGAGAGGAACATCCAGTAGTTGTATTACGCACAAAAGTTAATATTGTCATTGGTCCTGAAAAGTTTAAATCAATTTCATCTGTACCTGACAAATGGTCTTTACCTTTAAATTCTACTCTCATATCTGAAAATGGACCAACTGCTGCCCAATGAAAAAAGTAAGATTGATCATTGTCACAGTTACTTTTAACTTTCAACTGATCACATCCAAAAACATCAGACCCTAACGCCCCATCATCACATTCGTCAACACAGCCGCTTTTCCCAGTTCTATATAATACTATACAATCGTTATCGCAAAATTCATCACAATCAAAGGTATTATTAAGATAAATAACATCATTGCATATATCCGTAACAGTCACAGAATATTTTAATTGAGTTGGAGTCCACATATCGACTATAGGCATTATTAATTTGCTCTCAGATGAACCGTCATGCCAATTATAAGTATAAGGAGCTTGGCCACCAGATACTTCAGCGGTGACTAAAAATTCTAATTTTTCATCACAACTTGATTCAATAGATACATTATCATTGGCTGCTAAATCACCTTCTGTTTCACCAACATCAAAAGATTTATTAACATAACACCCATTTTTGTCTGTTACTCTTACAGTATAGATGCCAGTATTTGATACTGTTATATCTTCAGTATAATCTCCAGTATTCCATATAAAAGAATATGGCGCATTTATCCCTGTCACAGTAAGGTCAATAGTTCCTGTTTTTGTATTTGTATTTACACATTTTACAAATCCTACAACGTTTATATTGGATTCAAAACCCACTATAGTAAATGTTTCACTTATACTTTGCTGACATTCATCGGTTAATGTCACTGAGTATGTACCTGGAAACAAATTATTGTTAACATAAGAATTAGCACCATTACTCCATTGATAGTCTACACTTCCTATGTTTCCAGTAGGCAAGATAGTAATCGATCCATTTGGACCAAAATTACAGCTAGGCTTCACCAATGAGAACTGTATTTCAAAATCTTCAGTAATTTCTATTGGGTTTACTATTCCGCAGACATTAGCAAAGCAATCGTTTCCAAGATCTGTAACTGATATACAATATGACCCTACAGCTAAGTCAGACAAAGTTACAAAAACAGAATTTTCATCATCTTCTACTGGTTCAATTGTGATATTATTGTCTAAAGAAGGATCCCAATCTATGTCATATGGACCGATCTCTACATAAATATAGAATTCGATTTCTCCACCACTTGTATTTTCGCATGTTTTTTCTGTATCAACAGTTACTGTTGGTTGACCTTCTCCAGAAGGTACGACATGGTCTTTTTCAATACTACACTCTTCAGAATCAGTGATAGTAAGCGTATATACACCTGCGCTAAGATTGGAGATTGTATATGGGTCGGTTGATCCATTACTCCATTCATATGTATAGGGTGGAAATCCTCCTTTATGAACATCATGATGGTACTTTATTAATCCGGTATTCTCTGTACATGAAGAAGGAATTATAGTCAATAAAGTAGCGAATTGTAATGGTATTGATGGTGCTACGATGTCTATTTCTTTTAATGTAGTACATCCATTGGCATCTGTCACTGTTACTTCATATGCCCCTTCAGAGAGGCCTGTTCTGTTTTGGTCGGTTGGTCCATCATTCCACTTATAAGTATGTGGTGCTTCACCTGATATCGGAGTAACCGATATTGATCCATCATTTGCTACACATACAGCTTGGGATATTATCTCAGCTTCGAGTTCAAAGCATGTAATTTCTGCCTCTCCTTCTATGTACCCACACAATCCATCGGTGATTGTATATTGATACACACCTTCATTCATATTTTGTACATCAAATCCTTCATATGTGTTGTTAGACCAAGATATATCATATGGCTCTGTACCACCGGATATCGAAATGGTGACATTTTGCGAACATACGGGTACACATTGTGGGGAACTTAGTGTTACTTCTTCTGTGAGATCAGATGCTGATATGATGTTGACAGATGTCTCATAATTAGAAGAGTTTCTTGTAGCTAAATTTTGATTATCATTTTTAAAACCACCATCTGCGGAACAAGTAATATAGAAGCCATGAATACTATCAACTCCATAACTCAATGGCATCGCATTACCATCAACAAATGTAGAATCAGAATCTCTAAAAGGAACTAGATTGCATACTCCATCATTCACAAAAGAAATTAATTCATTATTTGAAAAATCTGTGCCCGTAAAATGATATCCCATATCATCTCCTGAGAATGGTAAAACTCCAGTTGTGATTTCGAAAGTAAATTCTGTGGAATCTACTCCATTTACAAGAATAGGGTCTAGATTAGTTAAGCCCAAAGCTGGAACTGATAAACTAAGATTAGACAGTGATTCACTTGTTTTGACTAATACTAGTATGCCTGAAGTAAAGTCATCTACTGTTAAATCATTAATTTGGTTTTCACCATTTAAACCAATACAATCTCCATTACATTCCCATTCTTTATGATAAACTTCTTGAATACCTACAAGTATAGTAACTTCTTTTATATATGGTTTCCAGTTGTCGAGAATGAAAGACACCTCATCTCCAATGTGCTCATCAAAATTTACGTCTAACATTCTTGCTCTTGCCTTATAATTTCCATCCGCAAACATTGCATTAATAGGACAGTCACACAATAAAGGTATAGGGTTAATATCACTATAATTTTTGTGCATTCGCGTTACAAATTCATTTAGATAAATGTCATCATAAGGATGATTATTATATGCGCTAGTATATACACCATTTCTTATTGCCCATGCCCCAGTGTAACCATTATTATGTAATTCTTCTGGAGAAGCTGCTAAACCATAGACGCCTCCATATATTATTCTTGATAGATTTTGTCCTTTTATCTGAGTCCAATTGTCGGAAGAACTCTTTTTTAATTGAAAATCTAAATACTCTATATTTAAAGTTTCATTATATCTTTTGACACATGTAGGTAAGCACATGGATGCTGGTTCGTCATAACTTGTTGAGTCTGAACAGCCAAAATTGGAATTTTCAAGAAGTCTGACTCTTGCCTGCAGCGGTGTTATTTCAGTACCAGGATAGGTTAATTGAATTCCACGATCTATGTCATTTTCTTTTAAAACTTCGATGCAATAATTTGGTGTATCATGATTAATTATTTGCAATGGATTTTTTGCAAACTCATCATCGGCTGGATAGATTGGGTCTCCATCATTGTCTAATAATTGGGTTAATATTTCTATATGTAAATGACCTTTGTTTACAAAATTACGAGAATTTCCTAATGCAGCGATAGGGTCTGATGCTATAATAACATTAGTTACATCTATTGTCCGTACAGAATCTAATTCATCTTGAAATGTAACTGTACCAACAGTGGGTCCTATTGCAGAGTATGTTCCAGCTTGCATAATAATAATGGCTCAATCTTCTTCATCGGTAATTTCATCAGGATTTGTTGCATTAATATGCTTAACTGCCATCCCTCCAAAGTTATATTGTTCGGAAACAGTTATTTGGCCAGCTTCGAATATGTGAATATACCTTATATTATGATTGCCTTGTGATGTTATCCATTTAGAATATTCATTTTGGACGACCCCATTATCTCTATAAATTATACATGTGTCTGGTTCAAGATTATAAATAAGATCTTTTATATCATCATCTCCTGACCCCGTACTATTGTAATCTATACCTCCGTGAAACCCCGCAGTATGAGGTGCTCTTGGACCAAAATCCTCTGAAATTTTAGTTTGAGGAAATTCTGTTCTTACACCAAAGTGATGAAGTGTATCTGCGTTAAGGCCTAAATATTCAGAGTATTCAAGATTATTTTGACAGTATGATAATGTAACACATAAAGTGAATATGAAAATTAATAAAGTCTTCATTGGTTAATATTTTGTGATGTCGTAAGGGATTTGCTGTAAGTATGAAACATTTGAATCGACAGCATCGGTCATGGTTTTTGACTTACTAATTTCATAATAAGTCCTTTTATCTAGTTCATAGTACCTATAAATAAAATCTTCTTTTTCTTTATTGGGGTTATAAATTTTAAATTTCACATTAAGAATATTATCACCTCTGGATTCTCTTAATGCCGTAAATTTCATTTTATCAGAATTAAATTTAGCTCTGTGAATTTCAATATTATTTTCTAAATCTAAAATGACGAGTTGTTCTTCTGAATCAAAAGAATTTATCATGTACTTACTTCTAAGAGGTGCATATATCAAATATTTATTATCCGTAGTGATAAATTCATATTGCGTAGCATATGGTAATATTTTCCTGTAAACTTCTTCTCCCAATTGATTTAAAACGAGAATAGTTGATTCAAATCCAATAACATTATTATTATTTAATGCTAAAAGCTGAAAGTTTAAAACTGACCAGTCTGTTGTCTTTTGTAGTTTGAGGATTCGATTTTCATAAAAATCTGTAGCATCATTTTTAAAGTTGATTTTTGTTTTGTTTTTACCTATTACCATGTTTTCAAAATCAAACATTCCAGGTTTGATTGATTCAAAATTTGAAGGGTTATAAGGCGTTAATTCATTTACATCAATTATTAAATTTTCTCCACTTTTTTCGTCGATAAAAATAATTTCAGTTACATAATCACCCCATCCAGATTTATATTGAGCTAGAACACCAGGGTAAGACATTCTTGTTATTTTATTGTTTCCTTTATGTATATACCCCTCATTAGTCCTTTTTAATCTAAGTCCTAATACTTGAATATATTTGGACATTCTACCTATTCTATCTTCTAGTGGTAGTAATCTAAATGGAAGAGTGTCTTCATGGAAAGTATTTGCTGTATCGAAAGATTTTACATTCGTATCAAATGTTTTTCTATTCAATAATGAATATTGTTCTAATGAAATTTTCTCAGCTGTCGATGTTCTTAGTTGGTTTGATTTTACTAATGATTCATTCAGAATAATAGAAGAATCTTTTGTTTCATCTGAGGGTAATTTTTTATCTTTCATACCCCCACAGCCAGCACAAGAAAAAAGCATAGCTGCACAACAAAAAAATAGGATAGCAAAGCATGCTCCTAATTGGTTCTTATATTTCATATGTTTAAAATTTTATTTTTTTGTAAAAAGCCAACGATCTATGTTTAATCATCTCCTTGGATGTCCGAAGCTATTTCTTGGCATCCTAAAAAATAAAAATTTAAGGGCACAAAAAACTAACTAATGATCTTAATTATTTCCTCTGGTCTCTAAAGTTCAGTCACCGGTGTTTCATAATTTGGATTTTGATCTTTAACGAATGTAATTAGATAGTATTACAACAGCATAAACCACTCCACTATTTTGATGTTGCTATAGAATTACGAGTGAATATTTGGCTTGAAACGGGCAGGGAAAATATTATATCAATAAAAATGATAATGTCAATGTTTTTCAATGATAATTGTGCGCATAAAACTAAAGCGACTAACCAGAAATGCTCAAATATGATCTATGAGGATAAAATTCTATAAGATTCACAAAATACACCGATTAATTTATAATGTCAAAGATGAAGTAGTTACTGTTCTTATTTTAAGGGCCTGCTCTCATTATAGAGTTTATTGATACAGTTTTATTATTGTTTAATGTAATATTCAAATCTTATCCATCAATGTTTGAGATTCTAGATAGATTCTGAGCTCTAGCGGTGAAATGTCATGCCCAAAATAACAAATAACCATTTTTTAACAAGTCTTGGTCGCTCCTAGCGGTCAACTTTTTTACTTTTACACGTTTGAATACTATGGTTGATTTTCGAATGTATGAATTGATCAAATCAAAAAGTAGTTTTTCTATGCGCAGGAGTTTATTTGTGATGTTATTATTACTGTTTACATTTAGTGTGATGGCTCAGATCGAGGTGTCCGTAGTAAATGAAGACAACATGCCTATGTCATACGTAGATGTGTATACATCTGATTTCAGTTTTACGGATGTAACAAATGCGGAGGGTAAAGTAATAATACCTGAAGGGTTAAGCAATGCTGCCATTATTGTTTTTAACTTTTTAGGGTATCAAGAGATTTCAAAAAAGAAGTCCGAGTTAACTGCTGGAGAACCGCTACGGATGACCGAAGGACTAGTACTCGAAGAAGTGACGATGGTCGGTCGTACAGATAACAGAAGTCGAGATCTCCCTGGTAAAGTAGAAAGCATAAACACCAAGATATTCCAACTGACGAATCCACAAACTGCTGCGGATGCTCTTGGGCAACATGCGGATGTGTATATTCAGAAGAGTCAAATGGGTGGAGGAAGTCCAGTTATAAGAGGCTTTGAAGCCAATAAAGTACTATTGGTTCTTGATGGAGTAAGAATGAATAATGCAATCTTCAGAAGTGGGCACCTCCAGAGCGCAATCACAGTTGATAATGCAATGTTGGAACGGTTGGAAGTATTGTATGGGCCGGGATCATTGATCTATGGGAGTGATGCGATAGGTGGAGTGGTGCATTTCAGAAGTAAAAACCCAAAACTTAACTTTGATAATAATAGGGAGCTCAATATTTTTGGGAATAGCTATGTACGATATGCATCGGCGAACAATGAAAAGTCAGCTCACATAGATTTTAATATAGGAGGTGAGAAATTTGGATCTTTGACATCTATTTCGACCTCTGATTATGGAGACCTCAGAACTGGATCTAGAAGAGGAGATGAATATCCAGATTTTGGAAAGAGATTGATATACGCAGATAGGATTGATGGTGAAGATGTAATAGTTCAAAATGAGGACCCAAATCTTCAAGTAGGCACTGGTTATAGCCAAGTAGATGTATTACAAAAGTTTCTTTATCAGCCGAATAGGAATGTGAGATTGATAGCGAACCTACAATATTCTACGAGCACAGATGTGCCGAGATATGATGCACTTTCTGAACTTGATGGGGCTGGTTTGTCTTTTGCAGAATGGTATTATGGACCCCAGACAAGATTTTTCTCTAGCTTGAGAACGGATATAAAAAGTACTTCTGTATTCACAGATAAATTCATCTTGATAGCGGCATATCAAAAAATAGATGAAGATAGAATTGATCGACAATTTGGAAGTGTTAATCTAGATCGCCAAGAAGAAGATCTGGATGTATTCAGTGTAACTGCTGATCTCCACAAATATTTTGATAGGGAAGAGACGTTTGAAATCAACTACGGAGCGGAATACAATAAAAATATATTGACTTCATCGGCATTCAGAACAAACATCGAAACCAATGAAGTCACAAATAATATTCTGACACGATATCCTTCTGGAGGTGGAGAAACAGATAATATTGCTGCATACGCATTGATCAAAAAAGGGTTTGCAAAATTTGATCTTTTCGGAGGATTGAGATATAGTAGTAACGGACTTGATGTCAAATATTTGGAAAGTGATAATCTACCTTGGCCAGAAGAATACTATGCAGGCATTTCTACTAGGAATAATTCATTAAGTTGGTCTCTTGGGACAGCAATCAAACCGATATTAGGATGGAAGATAAGTAGTCAAGTCTCCTCTGCATTCCGATCTCCGAATATTGATGATCTAGCTAAAATACGAGTAAGGGCAGACGAAATACAAGTACCAAATATCGGGCTTGGTCCTGAAACTTCTCTTAATGGAGAATTGACGATTGCAAAGCAGATAAGTAAGCATACTAATGTATCAGCAACGGGTTTTTATACTAAATTAAGTGATGCAATAATCAGAGATGATTTTACTTTGCCAGATGGCACATCATTTTTGGTTGATGAAGGAGATACGCTAAACACTGTATCAAATATTAATGCGAACAGTGCGAAGGTGACAGGCATATCTATGAACCTGAATACTTCAATTAATGAACACTTTAGTTTCAGTGGTTCTTTCAACTATATAAAAGGGTTGACATTTGATGAAGCAGATGATGAATCTCCCCTTTCTCATATTCCTCCAATCTACGGGAAAGTATCGGCTACCTATTCTGATACCAAACAAAAACTAAATCTAAACATAAGATATAATGGTGAAAAACCTGTTTCTCTATACGGTGGATCAGCTGATAATCTCGAAAATGCAACTCCTGATGGCACTCCATCTTGGATGACTGTAAATCTATATTATCAAAGACAGTTAGTAGCTAAGTTTTCTGCCAGTATTGGATTAGAAAATATATTAGATGTTCATTATCGACCTTTTGCTTCTGGGGTAAGTGCTCCGGGTAGAAACTTGGTGATGAGTATAAATGGTAAATTTTAGTAAACTTGCTTGCGATATTAAACCGTAAATAGTTTTTTTAATAACTAAAACCTTTACATATGATTCGATCAATCTTTTTTTACACAATAGCTTTATTGTTTGTTTCCAATATAGGGATCTCGCAGACTTCAGAGATGATGCTTAACGAACGCCCATTTGATGCTGAAAGATATTCTGATTTTACGGGAACCGCCTATTTATGGGAATCCCCTGTATCAGTCAAGCTGAGCTCTGTGAATCAGCAACCCATAGAAGGAATAATGGGGAACTATAATATGGCAGAGGGGGAGTTTGAGGTCTATAAGGATAAGAATTTTATAGTGCTCAATAAATTGGAATTTCCAAAAATTGAATATGTAAATCTTGAAGGACAGATAACAACATTGATCTCTGTATCGCACCCTAAATTAAGTTTTGGCTATTGTGTACTGCACCACCAAGAAGAGAATTTCATGATTCTAGAAAGGAGGAAAAAATTGAAATCAACCAGAAAAGTTGAAACACCTGGGCAGACTCAACATATGAATAAATTGAAAAATTCAAGAGACTACTATATACTGAAGAATGGGAAGTTGATAAAAATCAAACTTAGTAGAAATAAGATCACAAAAGAGTTTGGGCACAAAAAGGAGATTAAAGAATACATCAAATTAAACGATCTTAAAGTGAAAAAGATAAAAGACGCCGTTATTTTACTGAAATATATGAATGAAAAAGGGTGGATAGGATAGTTTTTGTATTCGCCATATGTTACTGGCTATCAATTAGATGTAGTTTTTTCGTAGTGCGACATTAACTAATAAATCAATTGTCGTACATAAGTCGTATTAAAGATGGTGCAATATCATTTTAAAGTGCTTAATTTCATTTTCATCTGATTTACATAAGATTTCTATTCAAAACTAAAGGAAGATGAATTCAATTGCAAAAAGAATAAGCGACGCACGAATTGCTAAAGGACTATCTCAAGAAGATTTGGCGGAACAAGCCCAAATTAATATCAGGACTATTCAGCGGATAGAACAAAGTGAAAGTGTGCCAAGAGGAAAAACATTGCGCTTAATTAGCGATGCACTTGAAATCGACATTAGCGACTTGAAAGGTTCCATGAATACCAGCAATTTGAATATTCCCAATATTGATTTGCCTAGAATCGTAATCGTAGGTTGTGGTTTCGCAGGTCTGAAATTGGTTAAGAAAATCAATACAAAGCACTACCAAATTGTTCTTATTGATAAAAACAACTATCACACATTTCAGCCATTGATGTACCAGGTTGCTAGTTCTGGACTAGAACCAGATTCTATTGTTTACCCGATTCGGAAAGTTTTTAAAGGAAAAAAGCATTTTCACTTTAGAATGGCGGAAGTTCAAAATGTAGACACTGAGACTAAACGAATATCAACTAGTATTGGAGATGTAGATTATGACTATTTAGTTGTCGCAACGGGTGCAACGACTAATTTCTTCGGTTTAAAAAACATTGAGAAGTACGGCTTTACAATGAAAAGTCTTCGGGAATCATTAGATCTAAGAAGTGTAGTTATTCAAAATTTTGAAAAAGCCCTGACACTTTCTAGAATTGAAGACAGACTAAAGTATATGAATTTTGTAATTGTTGGAGGCGGAGCTACAGGCGTAGAGTTGGCTGGCGCATTGGCAGAATTAAAGAAGAATATATTACAAAAGGATTATCCGGATTTAGATTTAAATCAGATGCAAATTCATATTGTGGAAGCATCAAATCGCATACTCAATAATATGAGTGAAAATGCATCAACAAAATCATATAAATTTCTGAAGGATCTTGGGATAAACGTGTGGTTAGATACGATTGTAAAAGATTATGATGGTGACCTAGTTATTACGAACAATAAAAACTTTGAGACCAAAACCCTAGTGTGGTCCGCAGGTGTAAAAGGTGATCCTATAGAAAATTTAGAGGATACTCTTAACAAACACAATCGTATCAAAACGGATGAGTTTAATAAGGTGATAGGATATGGTGATAATGTTTTTTCAATTGGAGATGTTGCGTGCATAGAATCAGAAGAAAATGAAAATGGTCATCCCATGCTAGCCTCAGTAGCCGGTCAACAAGGATATCATTTAGGAAAGAACTTTAATCTGAAGGCAAGGGGCAAAGAAATGATACCCTTTAAATATAAAGACAGAGGTACGATGGCAACTATAGGTAAAAATAAGGCAGTTGTCGATTTATCTTTTTATAAGTTTTCTGGCATTTTTGCTTGGGTAATTTGGATGTTCTTGCATCTAATGTTGCTTGTTGACTTTAGAAATAGGCTCATCGTTTTCATAAATTGGAGTTGGAGTTATTTTAATTCTGATAAAGGGTTGAGGTTAATTATTAGACAGGTGAAAAGGGAAGGGGAGAGTTAGAAAGCGGATAGGTAGCTCTTTAAACAGGGAGCAAGAGCTTTACGATACATTAAAAGAAGGAATAGAAAACGGTCTATTCAATAGGAATTCAATTAGGTATACTATTTCATTTCAACCCACCACACGCAAAAAAGAGGTGTGCTACAGCTAAGCAACACACCTCATTGGAATTGAATTTCCTTTTATATCTTATGCTAAAGAAGCAACATGTTTCATCAACTTAGACTTCAAGTTAGAAGCCTTATTGTTATGCCATGTATTTCTTTTAGCGATTTTATCGATCATAGAAATAACTTTCGGTAAGAAAGTAGCTGCATCTTTTGAATCAGTCATTGCTCTTAATTTTGCAATTGCTGTTCTTGCAGACTTCTTATAATATCTATTTCTAAGACGGATTCTAGCGTCTTGTCTGATTCTCTTTAATGCTGACTTATGATGTGCCATAATGTATATTTTAATATTGGAGTGCAAAAGTAATATATTTTTATGAATTGTGATAGGGGTTTAGCATAAAATATCAACTCTCGAACATATTAATTTAATTATAATGTATCAAAAAGCTAAAATCGGCCAATTATGGATTTTTAATTATGGCAAAAACATAGATAATAATCGGACCTTCCGTAAGTTTATCAACTTATTTCATCTTAAATATATTTATCAAATTCGACCCGATGGAGATAATATTTCCAAAAATATTTTGGCTAAAATGGCTTATTAGTGTAAAAGTCTTCAAAATATGACTTTCTTGACCAACAATAAGTACAATAAACTATTGTAAGAGCACAATTAATATAATATTTGTGTGGCTTATATTAGATGTTAAATCAACACAAGCATAAAATAGGTGACTTTAGTATATTGTGAAGGTCTGAACTGATAATATTTGAGCACAGTATTTGATATAAATAGGTTACAACAATTATTTCCATGAAAGATTATTCATACGTATATAATGCACATCCTTCATTTATAGAACAGATGTATAAAGAATTCCAACAGTCTCCTGATGAAGTAGACAGTGGATGGAGAACTTTTTTTGAAGGGTTCCAATTTGCAAGTGCAGCTACAGAAGGCGAAGCGATTTCTGATAATTACCTTGGTGGCGAAAATGTTACAAAAGAATTTGGCGTACTTTCCTTGATTCATGGTTTTAGGACAAGAGGGCACTTAATAGCGAATACCAACCCTATACGTAAAAGAAAAGATAGAGCTCCGCACCTTGATCTCGATGATTATGGACTTATTGATGCGGATATGGATACTGTATTTGACGCTGGGAAAGAAATAGGACTAGAGAATGGCACGCTCAGACAGATATTGGATAGATTGTACAAATTATATACTGGGAGTATTGGTATAGAGTATGCTCACATAGAAAATAAGGAAAAAAGAAATTGGTTAAGGTCGAAGATCGAGACGATGAACCTTGATGGTAGTTATGGATTAAGTCTTGAAAAAAAGAAGAGAATCCTCGAAAAGCTTAATGGTGCAGTTATGTTTGAGAAGTTTTTGCATACTAAATATGTAGGGCAAAAAAGATTCTCATTAGAAGGTGGAGAGACAACGATCGCAGCTTTGGATGCTGTAATATCCGCAGCTTCAGCTGATAAAGTAGAAGAAGTTTTGGTAGGTATGGCGCACAGGGGAAGGCTCAATGTATTGGCTAATATCATGGGTAAGACATATGAGCACATCTTCAACGAATTTGAAGGTGCCGCGGTGCCAGACATGAAATATGGTGATGGTGATGTGAAATATCACTTAGGCTATAGCTCACAAATAAAAACGCCGGCTGGTAATAATGTATACTTGAAATTAGCACCAAACCCTTCTCACCTAGAGTCAGTAGATCCAGTATTAGAAGGATTTGCAAGGGCTAAAGCTGATATACTATATGCTAGCGACTATGATAAAATATTGCCTGTTCTCATTCACGGAGACGCTGCGGTAGTTGGTCAAGGTGTAGTGTATGAGACGGTACAGATGAGTCAGCTTGAAGGCTATTACACAGGAGGCACGCTTCATTATGTGATCAATAACCAGGTAGGATTTACGACTGATTTTGAGGATGCGCGTTCGTCTACTTATTGCACAGCTGCTGCTAGTCTAGTGCAAGCTCCGGTATTTCATGTAAATGGTGATAATCCTGAAGCTGTAGTTTGGGCATCGGAATTGGCTATAGAGTATCGTCAAAAATTCAACAATGATGTATTCGTAGATATGGTATGCTATAGAAAGCATGGACATAATGAGGGCGATGATCCTAAATTTACCCAGCCAGAGATGTATAAGTCTATCAGTAATCATAAGAATCCAAGGGAAATTTATTTGGAGAAGTTGGTTTCAAGAGGTGATGTAGAAGAGAAGATGGCAACAGAAATGGAAGATGCTTTCTGGGCGGATTTACAAGGTAGATTAGATTCTGTAAAAGAGAAGCCTCTGCCATATAGCTATCAAGAACCTGAGAAATCTTGGAAAAAACTTCAAAAGAATACTAGATACGTAGATCTTAAGACAGTAAAAACATCAGTCACAAAAAAGGTTGTAGACACTGTAGTCGATAAATTGATAAATCTTCCAGAGGGATTTACACCATTATCCAAAGTGGCTAGACTTCAGAAAGGATCAAGAAAACTGATCGATGCTAAGAAAATCGATTGGGCATTTGGTGAATTGATCGCTTACGGTTCTATTCTAATGGAAGGTAATAATGTAAGAATGAGTGGTCAGGATGTAAAGAGAGGGACTTTCTCTCACAGACATGCTGTACTAAGAGATGCAAAAACTTATGAGCAATACAATAGATTAAGTAAACTTGGTGAAAATCAAGGGGAGTTTATGATCTATAACTCACTTTTATCAGAATTTGCTGTTTTAGGGTTCGAGTATGGCTATTCATTAGCATCTCCCGAATCGCTTGTAATCTGGGAGGCACAGTTTGGTGATTTCTATAATGGAGCACAAACTATTGTTGATCAATATATATCAGCTGCAGAAAGTAAATGGCAGAGAATGAGTGGTTTGATTATGCTACTTCCTCATGGATATGCAGGTCAAGGACCAGAGCATAGTAGTTCTAGGGTAGAACGTTTCTTGCAATCTTGTTCTGATTTTAATATGATTATTGCAAATGTATCAAGTCCAGCAAATTACTTCCACTTATTAAGAAGACAATTGGCATTACCGTTTAGGAAGCCATTGGTAGTATTGTCACCTAAGTCGCTACTTCGTCATCCGAGGTGTGTATCTGATATTTCAGAATTGACGGGAAAGAATACATTTGTAGAGACGTATGATGATCCGATTGCAAAACCTGCAAAAGTGAAACGTTTATTGATGTGTACGGGTAAAATATACTACGATCTACTTGCAAAACAAGAAGAAGAGAAAAGAGAAGATATTGCTATCGTAAGAGTAGAGCAACTGCATCCATTCCCCGAAGATCAAGTAAGAAAGATGATGTCTAAATATAAGAAGGCAGATGTAAGATGGGTACAAGAAGAGTCTGCGAACATGGGATATTGGGATTACATCATGAGGTACATGAGAAAAGATCCAATTGAGTTGGTCTCAAGGCCTGCGAGTGCTTCACCTGCAACTGGTTTCAAGAAAGTACATGACAAACAGCAAGCTGAGATAATTGATGTAGCGTTCGATTTAAAAAAATAGTAAACATCTAGTTCTTGAATTCCGGATTTTTAAAATTTCGAACTATAGCGGTCTAGAAATTTAATTTATTAAGTGATAAAAGCATATACAGAATTAGGATTTGACCATATTCTTGACCCCCAGGGATATGATCATATTCTTTTTGTGGTGGTCCTGTGTGCTATATATCTGATTCAGGATTGGAAGAAGGTATTGGTCTTAGTTACTGCATTTACGATTGGGCATTCGCTGACTTTAGCACTATCTGCCTTGAAAATTGTGAATATATCAGCTTCCCTTGTTGAGACTTTAATTCCTATTACTATTATTCTCACATGTATTTATAATATTTGGAAAGCTCGAACATTTCAACTTGAACCTGTTGCAAATAACGGTGGTCAAACTTATCTTGACCAGGACATACCAATTAATCAATCTGAAACTAATAAAGAAGCTATAATGGCCAACTATGGTCTAGCATTAGGTTTTGGGTTCATTCACGGATTAGGATTTTCTAATTTTTTTAAACCAATGTTAGGGCGAGATGAAAGTATCATAATGCCGCTGTTGTCTTTTAATATTGGCGTTGAGTTAGGGCAGATCATTATAGTGTTAGGTACCTTGTTATTCAGTTACCTATTAGTGGATATTCTGGGTGTGAAGCGGAAATATTACAGCAGTGGACTGTCTTCCATTATTGCTATTTGGGCTATTTATTTAATGATATAGAATTACATCATCAAACCAGCACCAAGTATAGTGCCTACAAACATCAAAGCATAAAAGCCTAACATAATTATCATTGCTATTCCGTAGAATTTATAATGAGATTTTAAATTTCTGAACGCTATTGTCAATGCTTCTTCATTATTCATATTAAGTGCCGATTGCATATTGGTAGCAAACATGTATAGGAAATAGATCGGAATAGCTG